>JBGSUP010000517.1:0-28020 GCA_041753485.1 Akkermansiaceae bacterium | reverse complement strand
TCGCCTCGGAACCTTGTGGACAACTTTCCTCCAAGGGCGGAACCACACCCAACCAAACACCAAAAACACCGCCACCCCGCCCCTCATGCACCATAGCTAAAATCCGCCCGCACCCGGCTCCGCTCAGGGGACCACTTCAATGACGCGCCCGAGGCCGACAAGGTTTCTATGAACATGATCATGCGCCGCGACGGCCGGATGGAATTGCAGGTGTATGATGGTTTGGCTGGCGGGCCGAATGCGGTGAGTTCCGAAACACCCATCCCAGCGGAGCGGATTGAGTTGGATACCTGGGTGCCATGCCGGCTTACGGTAACACCAGTCCGGATCACCCTTGTGCGTCTGGACATGCCGGTGTCGGTGACGATCGAGAACAGCCAGGTTCGCGGTGCCTACCTGTTTGCCGGATCCAAAGGGGCGGATGTAAAATTCAGGTCAATGACTCTGACCGAATGACGTCCATTGTCTCGGAGCGCGCACGCGGGCCTGACTGCCTTGTGAATTGGCCTAAGTGCCGCAGCAGCCCCCGGGCATTCATTACTTCTTCGCGCGGCACTGTGCAGGCGCTTTCTGCATGGGCATTCAGCACCTTGGGATTTTAGATATCTCATGCCGGCAGGCCGCTCATTTTGTAAACACCACGTTGCAGTTGGCGGCGTAACGCAGCAATCCGGGAAAGGCGCGGAACAGCAGCGAGTCGAGATTCTGCACGGCAACTGATACGATAACCATCCGGTTCGAAAGCGCCTTCATGCCATATCCGAACAGATTGAAGGCCTGCACCTCGCAACCTGAGAATCCCATCTTCTGCATCCGGTCGAATTGGGACAGGAACAGGTTGCTCTCATCCGGCAGCTCGTGCCTGGCCATTCGAACCGCCCTGATCGCCGCAACCAGCAGGTTGTGTCCCAGCGGCTCAAAGATGAAGACAAAACGTCCTCCGGGTTTTAAGATGCGCAGCACCTCTCTCGTCAACCCCTGCAGGTCGTGTCCAAGGTGATGCAGAGCCGCTTGTCCGAAAACCAGATCGAAGGTCTCGTCCGCATATCTGGAAAGATCGAAGGCGTCGCCAGACACATAGGAGAGTCCGGGCAGGCGCTTGAGCTTTTCATCGATATCAGGCCCGCTGGCGGCGTAGAGGTCGAGACCAGTCACCTCCGCATGTGGAAATTGCTCGGCCAGCGCGGCAGCCAGCTTGCCATGTCCGCCGCAGATTTCGAGCGCTTTCCTACCGCTGAGATCTTCACGGCACAGTTCACTGTAGCCGGCGAGAAACAGCGGACGGTCCGATGACGGAAATCCGCCAACAGCCGGCAACATCATCAGTGCACGCGGATCACAAGGTTTGCTGGGATGGGTGAGGAGCATCAAAATAGAAGCAATGGGAAAAATTAGCCTGCCGCGTGAACGACAGGGATACGTTTGCTTGCGACAAGACCTTCATTCCTCGCAGGATGGTCCTTCGCTGACGGGTCCATGAAGTTTGCCGGGTTTTTGGTTGGGTGCGTGCGTTTGCATCAGGGTCCCTCCCCATCCGAGCAGGGCGAACCCCAGATACAACAGGCCATAGCGGTCATGCATGAAGCTGAAATCAAGAGTGCCTTTGAGAATGCTGATTCCAATCACCGCGCAGACCATCGGCGCGACGGTTGCAAGGGTGCACATGCGGAAGAACCGGCCCATTTGCACACGCCTGGTGTCGAGAAGCAGACGCATGCAAAGCGCCAGCAAGACCAACAAGGTGATGGCGAGGATCGCCACGCCTGTCCACGGCCAGGTGGCGCCTGGCAGGGCGAGCTTGTTGCTGGAGTTCAGCGGCGTGAAAGCGGCGGGATCGGCCAGGTAGAAGGGCAGCGTGATGACTGAAAACGAGACCAGCACGATCGCGGTCGCGCATGACGCTCTTGAAAAACCTGCCTGTCTCCAGACAACAACCGAGAAAAGGGGCAGGAGCAGCAAGTAGTTGGCGCGCGATGAAAGTCCGATTCCCAGCAGCAGTGCGGCGATGACCGCCGTCCGTTTTTGCAGGCGGGAGGCGGTCCAGCAGTGGATTGCCAGCAGAAGGAACAAGGCCGTGTAAATCGCATTGGATAAAAGGTCCCCGCCGGAGATGTATTCGTATTGCACGGCGGGGGAAAGCATGAGTGGCAGACACAGCAGCAACAGTGAGCCACCTCGGTCCCGGAAGTGGCGCACGCATGCAAGGAGTAGGGCCGCAAGCCAGAACCAGTTTTGAAGACCCACCTTGCCGACCATGACGAATGGTGCCGAGAGCACGATGGCACCCGGCAGCACCGAGAGCGGGCCTGCCACCTTGTTGGCGGGATAGTAGGGGTTTTCGCCGTTCATCAGCCGACTTGTGGCGATTTCCAACCCCTCGTCCCGGTCGCTGCTCAGGCCCGGGCCCCTGCCGTCCTCAAACGGATGCAGGGCGAGATGGCAACCGAGAAGCCCCGCAAGGAATGCCGCGGCAAGCAGTATGAAGTGCCGGTCGAGCCAGCAACGCAATGGCGCGCACGGCCATGCGCACGCAACCACCGCAACCAGCACCACGGCGGCGTAGGCGCTCAGGCCGGTCAATCCCGCGCGCTCCTGGACGAATGCGGCTGACGGAAAGGCAAGCAGCAGTCCCAGAACGGCAATATCCAGCTTGGCGGCTTTCACAGGCGGAGATGGCAGGTTGTGGCGGGTGGCACCCATGGTCATGCAATGCCTAAGCCTTCAAGGTCTTCGAACCACGCTTGGAGAAGCATTTCCTCGCCGTCGGCCACCAGGCCCAGCCGGATCAGCTTCTGATAGCATTTCTCCATCAGGCACCTCATGGATTCACCTTGCCCCATCGGGATTTCAAGCAGCGCCTGCCGGATCCCAGCGTTGTGGAGGTATCCGGGAAGTTCCTCCTCGAAATCGCGCATGAGGTCGTGGTCGTTGCGCTCTTGATAAACCGTCGGAGCGTGAAACAAAACCCCCTGTCCCCTCGCCTGAAGTACTCGCTGGGCCACAAAGCTCCGCCAGATATCCGTCATCCGGAAGCTGCAGTGCGCGGGCAGGTAGAGCAGCGGAAATGCCGTCCTGAAAAAGGTCGTGTTCTGGCTGTTGAAAGGGCACCAGGCACCATTGCGAAGCAGGATCGGACCGGGGTCGGTTTCGAAACGGAAGGGGAGCGGATAGAGCATGCGGTACACCGCATCCACATCGGGGTCATCGTTGGCGAGTCCTTGCTGGACGGGGCATTCCTCCAGTCGGCTGCCAGAGGGAATCGGGCCCTGCCTGCGTGCGGCATTGAGCGGCAGCCCGCGGGGATAGATGAAACCGCTGCTGAAGTATTGGTAGATGTTGATCCAGTCATCGGCTTCGATCATCCGGGCCGAAACCTGTGGCACGCGCGCCGCCCAGAAGGATGGCATGGGCCGGTTGTCGTCATCGGTTTCCACAATCACTTCGGTGCCTGCCCGCATGGCTTCCAGGTAAGCGATGTTCTTGCGGGTGTAGGATTTTTCCGGGGCAATGCTGGCAAGCGCAAACCCGCTGCGCCGCTGTTCCTCCAGAGAAAGGAACTGGCAGCCATTCAGGAGGAAATCCGGCGGACTTTTGCTGTCGCCCGCCACCACGAAATGCCAGTCTTGAGAGAGGCATCCTGCTGCAAGTTCCTGCAACGCGGTGTTGGGAGCGGAAATGGAGGTGACGACAAGAGCAGTGCGCATGGGATTGGGATTCAAATCGATGGAGAACGTCCTGCAAGGCGCCGCAAGGCGTAGTGGGCCAGAACCGTCAGCGAGTTGCGGATGGCGCCCTGAGACACCCGGGGCGAGGGCGCACGGTAGTGGATGGGAACCTCGATCAGCTTCTGATTGCGGAGCAAATACCGGAGCTCGGTTTGATAAAAGTGGGCGCGCGACCGCAGGGGGTATTCGACGATTTCGACCACCACCGGGCGGTGGAATCCCTGATAGCCGGAAGTCATGTCCGCAAGCTTCGCTCCGAGCAACCAGCGAGCGAGAATGGTGCCACCCTTGCTGAGCAGGCGGCGCCTCCATGGGGAATCCACCATGGACCCGCCGTTGATATAGCGACTGCCGAAGGCGCAGTCATTGCCCTCGTTCAATGCCCGCAGGAATGCCGGGATCGCCCGCGGGTCATGGGACATGCCGCCGTCCATCTCGATGATGATTTCGTGGCCATCCTTGAGCGCCTCCCGGTAGCCGTTGATATAAGCATCCACGACGTTACGGTTTCCGGGAACCCAGCGCGTCTTGAATCTAGGGTCGCGCTTTGCCAGGTCCTCGCAGCATTCGAGCGTCCGGTCCCTGGAAACCCGGTCGATGATGAAATACACGGTGCCTCCCTCCACGGCATCCATGACGCGCGCCAAGGCTTCGGCGAATTCAGGGAATTCAGCCTCTTCGTTGGCCAGCGGGATGACGGCCGCCCAGTTGTTTGGATAAGTTGATGCCATTTGGGCTGATGAATCGAGGGGCTCGGTGCCGGCGGTCTCCGGTCAGAACCACGACCTGATGAGATCGATGTGCCGTGGCACCGGACCCGCCACGAGGAAATTATGCAGGTTCCAGCAGACTGGCACACCAAAAACCAGCAGATACCACTCCCGCGCCGGAACCTTCCCGATCAGTGCCGCAATGCTGGCACTTTCAAACACCCGGCCCACCAGCGCCTCCAGCCAGACGGGAGCCCGGCGGCCGCAGCTGTGGAAGATCATCGCGCCCGCCACCCACAGGAAGAGCCACCTCCCGTAATCCACCCCCAGCAGAAAGAGCGGGGAAATGAAAGCCAGCAGCGCCAGCAGCAGCGCCGTCACCTGGATCCGCAGCTCCATGGCAGGCTGGCCCTCGCGGTCGGCGTCCCGGCCCGTGAAGAGCAGCACCAGCACGAAGGAAACCGCGAACACCATGGCCCAGGCCATCGGCTGGTAAAACCCCGAGCCCAGCATGTGGAGACTCAGGGAAAGACCCTGGCTGGTAGTCCAGCCCAAGGCCTCGATCGCCGCCCCGGGGCTTGCCACCGCAGGGTTGCCGGGGTCGATGATCCGCCACAGGGGAATCCACGAATTGTTGACCGCTACCGCCTGTTCGGGAGTGCCATGATGGAAGACGGAGAGCAGGAAGCAGATTCCCGCGGGGACCAGTGAGAGACAGCGGCCGACAAATTCATTCGCCGTCAGGGATTCCTGATCCTTGCATCGGAAGAGGATCATGCCTGCAAGGGCATGAAACGCGAATGCCTCATGACAGAGGATCGCCGTGCCGGCCAGCAAGTTCAACGCAAGGACGGCAAGTGGCCGCGGCAGGCGGCTGCGGTCCAGCAGAAGGCACCCCAGCAGGAACAGCAGCCCCAGACAGTCCTTCCGCACGATCGAGTCCTGGTAAGCCGGAATGCCCATCACGATGCAGGACAAGACCAGTGCCACGGGGAAGACCGCTGTCGCACGATGGAGCAGCCATGTCGTCAGAAGAACAAAGCAGACGAGGCCCGTGATGATGGCAAGATGGTTGGCCTGGATGCCGGTCATGTCGGCCACCATCCCGATCAAGGTCCCGGGCAGCCCGCGGCGGACGAATCCGCCCGCGTAGTTGATCAGCCACTCCGTCATCTGGAAGCTGTCATGGCCCCAGGACAGGGCGGAAACCATCTGCCTGCAGACCGTCCAAGCCAGCAGGCAGGAAAGCACAACTACAGTGATGGACGGACGTGAAGGCAAGGAACGGGTTTAAAAGAGAAATGAAACCCCGGATGAACGGGCACTGGGTTCAAGAAACCCATGATAAATCGTGGAGTATCCCTTCGGGTGGGCAACCCAATCAATCCAACTCTTTGTTGATCCGCACAAATCCGCGTCCATCTGCCACCAACCATCTCCGCCTTGCTCCGGTTGCGGATCTGGTTTCCTTTGCAGCATAACCACGCCCTACTTCCAACGCTTCTCCTCCATCGGTGCGTTGATCAGCTCCGCGTACCAGCGTGCCGGCATGATCACTTGTTGTTCCGGCTTGTCGCCCAGCCAGGCGGCCCACCACGAGTAGCTGCTGTTGGCGATGATGTGGTGGCTGGCCACGCTCATCAGATACAGATCGTGCAAAGGGTTGGCAGCGGAGTGAGCGAATTCGACCACTTCGGTGTCCGGATCGCGAAACTCCGCGCGGCACCAGGCGGGATCATCGGAGAAAATGAAAAAGCGCGCATCTCGGACCCGTGCACGCATTTCTGCCATCGACTCATGGTAGTAGGCCGCGTCGCAGACGTGGAACAGCGGCAGTTTCAGATAGTCCCCGCGGCGCACGTGGACGGCGATGCTGCGGGGTTGGGAGAGCTTTTGGATGATGTGATGCGGGCGAGACGCCCGCACTCCCCGTGCGATGAGACCGTTGATCTCCTCTCGTAGTTCGTCGGCCATGCTCTCGAAATACCTCGGCGTCTGGAAATAACCGTAAAGCACGCAGTCGGCCGGAGCATCGAGGAACTTAGGATCGAATGAGCTGTCATCGTCAGCTTCCTTGAGCACCGGCACGCCGCGGTATTCCCAGTAATGTTTCCGGGTCAGCTTGCGCAGCGCGCGCGCGCCTGGGGAAAAGCGCCGCACCACCTTTGCCTTCAGCGGCAGTTTGAGCAAATGGGAGACTTCCGCCCAGCCTGTCGCGTGATACCATGAGGCATCCAATACCAAGGTCACGCCATGCCTTGCCGCCAGTACGCGCCCCAGCGCATACTGGAAGAGGATGTTGCCGGTGCGGCCGCGGAGGATGATGCGGAGCATGGTCGGTGTTTCGGTCGCGCTGCGCGCTTTGTTTGCCACTGATTGGCAAGGTGTTGCGGAAATTGAATCGCGGAATACATCTAGCGTGGTCTGATTCAGACCACACAAGAATGAAACGCGAATGGTTCATGCCGCGGAAAACCGGAATGTATGCGCTCGCCTTTTCATCAGCCACCCGTACACGCGCTGTTTCATCGAAACCGCGCTACCTAAACGCCAGCTACCCCATCTTCCTTGCAGCCACGATTCCCACGCCGAGATTGCCTCGGAAGTCTCTCACTATCACATCCTCGGCCGACTCGTGAAGCTGGTTCACATCGTCCACCACCGCGCTTTTCTCAATTTGCCAGCCATCGGCAAACCAGCCAAGCACGGTCGTAGGCGCAAACACGCGGTTCGCGTTGAATTCGACGCGCTCATGGCCGACAGGTGTGGAGAGATAGAACACTCCTCCGGTTTTCACCATGCGTTTGAGCTGGGCCAGGCCTTTCAGGTGGCCATCCGGATCAAGCGCGTCGCCATAGCGGCCCAGTCCGAAGTGTTCGATGGTGTGGAGGCAGGAAAGCGAGTCGGTGCATCCGATCCATTCGTCTGACAGATCCGCCATCAGGTCGAGCCGGTGAAAACAAACGTTGGGCACACGGAGCGGTTGCGGGCGAATGTCGAGCACCTCCACTTCACGGAATACCGTCAGGTGGCCAATGAAACCGTCAATCCTTGATCCCACATCCACGTGGCGGATTGGATTGGCCTCGTAGATCCATCGCGCTACCGTCAGGTCCTGAAAAAAATATCCTCCCAGCCCGCCGCTACTCTCGTTCCATTCCGTGAGCATTGGTGTTTCCCGCCCCCATGGCATGCCACCTTCGCCCGCCAGCCTCCGGAACTCCGCGCGCTCAGCCGCATAACGCCTCCAGCCGCTCAGTACGGACCAAAGCCGCGACGGGGCGATGCCGGCATTGCGCAGAATGGGGCGGAGCATGGGTTGGGTGGCGGGCGGATGTTGAAGGCTAAAGGCCTGGGTATCATGCACGAAGAAGGCAGGGAATCTCACCTAAGCCGAGACCCTGCAGCGGAAAGAAGTGGCATATCCCGGTGCATGGTCACGGCTAAGAATCAATCTTTGAAAGTAAGCAATCCGCGCGGGGCAATGAATTTGCCGATGGAAACAAAGCGAGCCGGGGGGCAGGATGTCCCAGCCACGATGCATCATGAGTGACCAGCGTATCGCCAGCGGCGCGCGGTGAAGCGCGCCAGATCCAGGCACCAAGCAGGCAGGAACAGCGGGCACTGCAGGAGCCGCCGGCCGAACACGCGGCAATAGGCGCACAAGGCACGTTTTCTTTCCCCGGGCGGAGTCGAGGGGTTCAGTATGAATTTGAGTGTGTTGAATCCCGCATACCGGTGCATGTAGCGTAGCGCTTCCAGTCTCGCCGCCAGACGGGCGCGGCGGGAACGGATGGCTGGCAGATGCCGGTGGATCACCAGATCGACCGCCGGCAGCATCCGGTAGCGTTCGGCGGAGGCGTTGCCCCCGTGCCAGCGGTAAAGCAGCGCGGGCTTCGGGACGGCCATGATCCTGCCGTGCGTGGCAAGCCTGAACATCAGATCAGCGTCGTCCACCCCGGGAATCGACGGATCGAGCAGACCGACGGCAAGCAGGTCGGCCTTGCGGAACAGTGCCTGCCCGGGCGAGGCGAATGCGCTGCCGCGGAACAAAGTGCGCAGGCCGATCTCGCCCTCCTTTCCTTGCCAATCGGAGTCGCCGACACCTTCTCCATCAATGAATTGCACTGCGCCCACCACGCAGCAATACAAAGGATTTTGGGCGAGAAACTCCACCTTCCACACAAGGCTGCCGGGGGCCAGCAGGTCGTCATCGTCGAGCAACTGGATCCATTGGCCTTGTGCCATCCCGATGCCGCGGTTTCGTGTGGCCGACTGCCCCTGGTTCTCCTGCTCCAGATAACGGATCCGCGGATCGGAAAGATAGGGAGCCACCGCCCCGCCGGTCCCGTCTGGCGATCCGTCGTTGATGACGATCAGTTCCCAGTCCGTGAAGGATTGCGAAAGCACCGACTCGATCGCCGCCCCGATCAGGTGGGCGTGCTTGTAGGCCGGGATGACAATCGATACGGAAGGGGCCGGGCTCATATTTTGGTCATGTAAAATGACCCGGGCTCCGAAGATTCCGTTAGGAAATGGCAGCATTCCTTGAGAACCTTGAAGTGGTTGTGTTTCAGAAAATTCAAGGCTGCCGTGACCTGCCAGCAGGGGGAGTTCGAGAGAATTGCTTCGAGTAGATACTGTTCATTCCAGAATCTCATTTCTTCGACAATCCACTGACGCGGATAGTCATTCGGAGTGAAAATATCGTGGATATGCACCAGCACTCCGGTGTGGATCACGGGAAGGATTTCGAGATAGATTCTGAGGACATCGCCCTGTGGCCTTACCATGTGCGATGAGTCGATGAAAAGAATGTCTCCTTGCTGGAGGTTCTTGAAAAAATCGACGGGAACATCCTCAATCTTTTGTCGAAGCACCCTGGCGGAGGTCTTTTCCAACCATGGCATTTCGTATGGCTCCACACAAACATGTTCACATTGGTATCCCGGATCCTCGCGGCGGTTGGCCTCGACTGCTGCCAATGCAAGGAGGGTGGAGAAGCCTGATCCGATTTCAAAAATCCTGCGGGGTTTCATTGCACGAACTACGCTATACCAAATGTCTGCGTCTCCGGCCTCGTAGTTCTTGTTATGCAAATAGAATCCCTCGCCGCTCTTCTCTCTAGGGAAGGAAGCAAGTTCGTTTCCGTAAGCCATGTTGCGGAGAAATTCCAACTGGTGTTCCACATTAAGCTTCAGTCCAGTCAGTTCCCGATTTTTGAACCCATGCTGAGACAAGCGATCCACGGCGATGAGAGGTTCGTAGTAGTGGTCGCGTATGGGAAAAATTCCGGCCTTCATCAATGCGCGACGGGTGTGCGGAAAGTTCTCAATTCCCCGGGCGCGAATCTTTTTCAGCATCCTACCGAGGTGAAAGACTGGCAGTGAAAGAAGCAGGTCAATGAAGTTTTTTTGATACATGAGTGTGATGAATTGAATTTGGGCATTCCGCTAATAAGGCGCGCATCCCGAAGCTTTGCTCGATATCTCATCGGAGCGATTTTATGTTCATGTTTGATGTCTTTTTTGTTTATCCTTATTGCCAAAAAGAGAGCGGATGAGCACACCTAGCATCTGCAGCGGATTTTTCTTGAATTGGCCCTTCGCCCAGCTCCAGTGATCACCCAATGAGACCAGTGTGGAGACAGGGATTTGGATCCGTTTGTTCCTGAGATAATCAAGCGCTATAAGGTTGGTATTGTTTTTGGTGAGATCGTGCGCCATTGAATCCGAGCGGAGCCGATAGTCGAAGAGCGCTTGATCGATGTGGTGGAATCCGTGGCCAAGGCACATGGCACGCAGCCAGAAGTCCCAATCCTCCCAGCCCTGGAAATCCCGCATCCCTTCGTCATATCCACAGAGTTCGACCCAGAGTGATCTTCGATACGGCGCACATGCGTCGATGTAGTTGGTTTGGATCAAAAGATACAGATCCGGTTCGGGGATTGGTTCCAGGCCGGACTTGTATCCGAATAACCATTTGTCGCCATACACCACTGAAACCCTGGAATCGTTTCTAAATACGTCCAGTGACTGACTTAGATATTCCGGGCGCAATTTGTTATCGGAATCCAGCGGCAGGATGTAGGGCGCTCGGGTTGCCGCGATTCCCGCGTTGCGGGCGGCGGCGAGGCCCTTGTTTTCCTGGTGAAGCACACGGAAGCCATCTTTCTCCAACTGCTGGAGGTATTGCAATGTCTGTGGATCCGTTGAACCGTCGTTGACGATGAGGAGTTCGTAAAGCGAGGGGTCGCAGGCGGCCACGCTGGCCAGTGCTTCGGGGAGATACTTCCCGTCATTGTAGCAGGGAATGACAATGGCGAAGGGAGGGGAAGTCATTGCGGGGTGTGGGTTTGGTGATGTCCGGACAGGTGGTCAAACCGACCAGTTCACCTTCGTGCCTGGCTCCGGAAAGATGATGAACATGCTTTCCCCGAAGATGTGACTTTGAAAATCCCTCGATGCCAGGTGCCGCACCAGGTTTTTGGTGGCGGTCGGAGCATGGCGGTCGTGCATTTCGACCACCAGCACACGGATGCGGTCGAACCATGCGGCGGCCGTCTCGTCGAACACGGTTTCCTCGGCACCCTCGATGTCCATCTTCAACAGGTCCAGCTTTTCGGTGCCGAGTTCTTCGAGCAATTCGGGAACGGTAATGGCGGCAACCTGTCCGGATTCCCCCTCACCGAACTGGTGGGCCCAGGGCTCGGCATTGTCGTTTTTTAGTGTGAGCAGGGTATTGCGGTTCCAAAGTGCCTTGGCAAAGATGGTCACGTGGGGCAGGCCAGCGGTATTCAGGCGCAGTAGTTCGAGGTTTCCCGCATCCGGCTCCAGTGCCAGAATCCGCGACTGCGGATGATTCAAAGCGAAGAAGACGGTTGCGAGACCAATGTTGGCTCCTGCATCGATGATCGTTTCGGGAGTGAAATCAAAGGGGAGTCGGTATTCGCCTTCGGTGAAGATTTTGAAGAAGATCGGGAAGTCGCTGGTTCCGCTGCGCAGCGTGAGTTGATGCCCGCGGCGGAGAGTGATGGTGATCCTACGTCCCGGTTTGTAATGCCATGTGGCCGCCTTCGCGGCATCCTGCCAGCGCAGCGGTCCAAGGTATTTGCGGAATCGAACCAGCCAGTCGAGGATGGGATAAAGGAATTCGCCCGCGATGGAGCGCTGGCCTGAAGCGGGCTTTGACATGGTGCAGAACGGGATGAAGAAATTGGCTCTCAAGAGTCGGAGAGCAGTGCGGACGGCGGCACAACGTAGCCGTTGCTGTAATGATGGGGAAAAATCCTCCCGGGTGTGGGCGAATGGGTGACGTGGAACGAGGCCGTGGAATTCACGTTGTCGATGGTTTCCGTATTGTGTGGTCCCAGCCAGATTCCAAGGAAGTAGTCGCCGGGAATGAGTGCCGGCAGCTCGATGCGCATTTTGATCCGGTGGGATTCGCCCACTGCCGTCGGGATGAAGGGATCAAGGCTGGGAATGGCCTGCATGATGGACATGCCCATGGGATCCCGGATGTCGATGGCGATGAAACAGGGTTTGTGAGACTGGTTGGAGATCACCCCGACTTCCACCACCAGGGAGTCACCGGTTGGATCGGTGCGGAACTCGCAGCCCACATCCTCGACGGAAAGGGCTGGTCGCTCGCTTTCGACCGGGCGTGTCCATTGTGCGCCCTCAAGAGCGGAGAACTTCTTGAGGTAAAAATGGATCGCATCCTCCGTGTCGCCGTCGAACAGCACGTTACCGCCGCCCAACACGATCACACGGCTGCATAGCTGGCTCACCGCATGCATGTTGTGACTCACGAAGAGGACGGTCCGTCCATGGGAGGCGACATCCTGCATCTTGCCAAGGCACTTTTTCTGGAAGACGGAATCCCCCACCGCCAGCACCTCGTCCACCACCAGGATCTCGGGTTCAAGATGCGCGGCCACGGCGAAGGCAAGCCGCACATACATGCCGCTGGAATAGCGCTTCACTGGAGTGTCGAGAAACTTCTCCACCTCGGCGAAGGCGACGATCTCATCGAACTTGCGCCTGATTTCCGCGCGGGTCATGCCGAGGATCGCGCCATTGAGGTAAATGTTTTCGCGGCCGCTGAGTTCGGGGTGGAAGCCGGTGCCCACCTCAAGCAGGCTGGCCACCCGGCCTTCCATTTCGATTCGGCCCTCGCTCGGCTCGGTGATCCGGCTGAGCACCTTGAGCAGCGTGCTTTTCCCGGCACCGTTGCGGCCGATGATGCCAACGGCCTCGCCCTGTTGGATCTCGAAATTGACATCACGCAAGGCCCAGAACTCCTCAATGCTGCTGCCCTGCACGATCTGGCGTCCGGCCATCATGTCCTTGGCCGAGCGCAGGATGCCCTTGGCGCTGTCCATCACCACATCCCTCAGCGCGCGGTATTTCTCGCGCGTTTCCTGATGGCCGATGAGATAGCTTTTGCCGAGGTTCTGGACGGAGATGACATTCATTGGGAAGGTGTGAACTGCCTATGTGCCGGGGCTTGAATCGGCGACAGGTGGGTTCTGTCAGCGGGTCAGATCACATCGGCGAAGGTGCGCTCCATCTTGCGGAACTTGACGATGCCCAGCCACAGGAAAAAGGTGACGATTGCCAGACTGAGCAGGAAGCCGGGCAGGTAGATGGTGCTCTCACCCCCGAGGATGCACCAGCGGAAGCCATCAATGACGCCCACCATCGGGTTGAGCGAGTAGAGCAAGCGCCATTGCTCGGGCACCACGGATGAGCTGAAGCCGACGGGGGAAACATAGAGCCCGAACTGGACGAGGAACGGGATGATGTAGCGGAAATCGCGGTATTGGACGTTGAGCGAGGTGATGAGCAGGCCGGGCCCCCAGCTCGCGAGGAATGCGATTACTGCGAATACTGGCAGCAACAGGATCTGTGGTCCGGGTGCGTAACGATACCAAACCATCAAGCACACAAGAATGGCGAAGCTGATCAAGAAGTCCACAAAGGCCACCATGATCGAGGCGAAGGGAACGATGATCCGCGGGAAATACACCTTGCTGATGAGGTTGGCATTGCCGATCAGGCTGTTGGAGGCCTCACTGAGTGCCGAGGAGAAGAAATTCCATGGAAGCATCCCCGCAAAGACCATCAGCGCGTAGGGCGCGTTGCCTTCGCTGGGCAGCCTGGCCACTTTGCCGAAGATCACGGTCAGGATGAGCATGTTAAGCAGCGGCCGGATGAGCGCCCAGGCCACGCCGATGATCGTCTGCTTGTAGCGCACGGCCAGATCCCGCCATGCAAGGACGTAGAACAACTCGCGATAGCGCCAAAGATCGAGCCAGTAATGTTTCTCGGCTTGTCCGGCTTGGATCACCAGACGGGGGTGGGTGGCTTGATTCACGTTGATTTGGTATGTTGCAGTGGGGACTTTGCCGGTGTCCGGCCGGGAGAGCGGCGCGACGCTAGCTTTCCGGGCCGGAGAGCCAAGCCAAATGTGGGGTTTAAAACGGTAGGGACCGCTCGCCGCGGCGTCCCACTTATTTGCCTGCGCGTTGCTCCGGCCGTGCCAGTCAGGCTGCGCGGTTTTCCGAGTCGCTGGCGCTCCTCACGCATTGCCGAATGGCGGTGCGAATGCGGGTTGCTTGAGAGGAGGAAGAAAAGCGCGAAGCATTCGCCTTTCCCTGCATGCTCACCCTCGGGGGTGAAGTGGGCCGGACGCGGCGGCCCAGCCCTACCGGGGTTGTATCATCTCGTGGAACGCTCCGATCATACGCTCCGCCACTTTTTGTGCGGCATAGGTTTTCCGGAGGAGCAGCCCGCAGCGGCGGATTTCCCCGGCCTCCATCGCCATCACCTCATTGAGCGCGGCAAAGAGGGACTCCGGATCCTCGAGCGAGAAGCCACCCTTGCCGGTTGCCACGCCAAGCACCTCTTCCACCGAGGTGCCCTTCACATAGCACACCGGCGTGCCGAGATAGTAGGCCTCCAGCGCGGGTAGCCCAAAGCCCTCGATCTCCGAGGGCAGGATCAAGGCCCGGGCGCTGCGGTAGGCCGCTTGCAGCGCCCCCTCATCAAGGAAGGGTCGTTTGACGATGCTGCGGGATTTCGCCAGCAGCGGTTCCACATCCGCAGGCATGTTGCCCACCAGATGCAACATCGGCATCTTGCGGTCCTGTTGTTCGGCCTCATGCCACCAGCGGACGAGATGTGCCGTGCGTTTGTGCGGTTCGCGCGAGGCCAGGTGGATCACGTAGTTCTCCTTGCCGTTGGTCTCCGGCTGGGCGATGACCTCATATTGGCAGGGCTCATAGGTAACGGTGATCTCCTTGGGGGGGATGCCGTGGCGGTCCATGAACGCCTCGATCTGCTTCCTCGAGGACTCCGATACGGTCAGGATGCGGTCCGCATTGCGCAGTGTGTGCTTGAGCATCCAGGCCCAGTAGGCGTATTCCCCGCGTTTGCGCCAGCGTGGATAGCGGTCTTCATCGTATTGGATGATCGTGTCGTGAATCGTCACCACGGAAGGCCGGCTGGAGTGGCACCACCAGGGCAGATAACCTTTCGGAAAATAGTAAACATCCGGCGCTTCATCGTCGTTTCGGAACAGGGGATGGAAGTGGTCGGTGAGCAGGCGCGTGCACTTGCGGCGGGTGCCCCAAGGCAGCACGTGCGCCGCATGCACGCCGGCGGGTGCCTGCTGGGAGGTTCTCGAGCTGATGGTCTCCAGACTCACCCCGCCACTTGCCAGCAACGCCTCCAGCACCACCTGCGACATCCGTGAGATGCCGAAACTCCGGTCATGCCCGGGGTTCTGGTCGGCCAGATAGACGGACACCGAGATGGTGGATCGTGGATCGGAGCCCGTGGACGGCCTGATAGGGCGTGCCGGCCAGGTGCGTCCGTTTGTCACCAACGGCGTGGGAAGCGAATGAGGTTCCGATCGACCGCCATCCGCCTTGTAGCGGCGGTCTGTGACCGTCGGCGCGACTGAGATGTCATCGTGCGACGATGACACACCGCTGCTACAGGCTCTTGACCTCTGATCTCCGATTTCCGACTTCTGTCCTTCGGCTTCCGGCGGTGGCCTGTCACCTTGTCGCCGACCTGCCACTTCCAGCAGCAGGCTATCGATTGTGTCGAGCCAGGCATCCGGGCGGGTGGTTTCGAGCAGATGCTTTCTACCGGCCCGGCCCATCTCGGCGACCATCGCCGGATTTTCCATGACCCTGCGGATGTGCGCGGCAAGCTGCGCACTGTCTCCGGGTTGGTGAAGCATGCCTGTTTGGCCGTCGATTACAATTTCGGTGAGTCCGCCTGATGCAGCGGCCAGCACCGGTTTGGCATGGTCGTAGGCCTCATAGACGACGATCCCTAGCGGCTCCCACCAGCGGGACGGCACGGCGAGGGCTGTAGCTCCGTCAAGCAGGCGCGCCTTGTCCCCGCCGCTCACCAGTCCGCGGTATTCGATGCTGCCGCATTTTGACTGTCGGACATTCACCGCTCCACGAAGCGGTCCCTCGCCCCCGATGATCAACTTGCCTGGTGAGGGTGAGAGTGATTCCCATGCCTCCAGCAGGGTGTCCACGCCCTTTTCCCGGCTGAGGCGTCCGAGATAGAGCATGTAGGGTGTGGACTCCGGCTTCGCGGCAGGGGGTTTCGACGGATCGGGCCCTGCGCACCATGAATGGCGCAGCGTCGTAATTCGTTCTTCGGGCACGCCCGCCTCGACAAATTTGCGCTTCATGAAATCCGAGATTGCCAGCCAGTGATCAATCCTCCGATAGGCCCCGAGCAAATGCAGCCCCCAGATGACGAGGCCATACCATGCCGTGCGCAGGCGGGATTCCTGCCACGAGCCAGCGAGGATTTCCGGGAAAAAGTTTTTCCGCAGTCCGCTGTCGCAAAGATGGTCGTTGGCCCAGCAGTAACCGTTCACCGAAAACGGACGGAAGTTATGGATGTATTGCACCACCGGGATGCCGCTGCGCACCACATGCCAAAGCACTGCCGCCGAGCATACCGGGAATAGATTGTGCAGCAGGATCAGGTCCGGCTGGAGCTCCTCAATCTCCCGCCGCACCCGGCGCAGGGATGCGGGGTTGTAAAGCATCAGGAACGCCTGCTTCACAGATTCGATCAGGCCGCCGCGGGTTGCCCAATCGCCGCTATTGAAGTAGCAGCGGACCACCTTGTGGCGCGTACCTAGCGTCTCAGCCACACGCAGCACCGACGCTTCTTCGCCACCGGGATTCTGGTAGCGGTTGAAGATCTGAAGAATGGTCATGGGAAATGAAGCAGAGAGCGGAAGTAGGGCAGGTCCGCCGTGGCCGGCCCACTTGTCGCCAGCGGCGCGAGATGCGAACGAGAGGATTCTTTAACCTCGAATGAAGGTGAAGAATTTGCAGGAGAGTGGCGGACAAGCGCGAAGCATTGTCCCGATCCACGATCTATGATCACTCATCTCAGATTCCACATCCACCGCCCGCCGATGACTGCTTCCATTGGCAGGCGGCAGGCATGTCCCGGGTGATACACCGCTGTGCGGATCCTTCTCTGTCTGTAAGCACCGGCCCGCAGTTTGCGCCAGTGGTGCCAGATGCGGAAAAAACGTGCCCGGATCCGGTCCCATGGATGACGTGGCGCACGCCAGCGGCGGGATTCCTCCATGCCTGCCGCGCTCTGGCCGAGGTTTTCACCGGTCTGCTTGAAGACTGCCAGCGCTTCATCCAGCACTGCGCTGCGGTAGCCCAGCCTGAGCAGGCGGTGGATCCACTCGGCGTCCGAGATCGCGCGGAATGAATCGTCCAGCAAATGCCCCTCATCAATCACCCTCCGGCGCACAAAGGTTGCCGCCGAATAGGTCGGCAGGAAGTTCAGACGGATCTGTCCCGCCAGCGGTTCCACCGCCTTGCGGTAGAAGGCCGGCCGAAGTTGTGCATCCACCACGATGACATCCCCGAAGAGAATATCTGTTTCCGGATGCGCGGCGAAATAATTCGCCACCTTTTCGAGCGCGCCCGGCAGGTATTGCTCGTCGCAATTCAGCCAGCAGACGATCCCGCCGCGTGCCTTGCAGAAGCCGCGGTTGATCGCGTCATACATGCCCTTGTCCGGCTCCGCATGGCATTGCGCGAATTCCTGGGTGGCGGCCCATTCCGCGAAACCGTCACCGGTGCAGCCGTCCTGGATGAGGTGCTCCACCGTCACCCGCCCGCCTTGGTCCGCCACGCTCGCAGCACACAGCTTCAGCAGTTCCACCTGCCGGAAACTCGGAGTGATGACTGAAATTTCGGGACGGAATCCGGTGGCTCGATTCATTCGGCGGTGAAAGTGGATGGTGGCTGCAGGCCGAGCAGTTGCAGTGCCCTTATGGCGACTTCCGGAGCATGGAATTCCGGACACCAGACATCACTGATGCGTTTGGGGTCACGATGGCCCTGTTCCCACGCCTGGGCTTCGAGAAACAATTCATTGGCCAGTGAGCGTGGTTCATTGAGGAGTGACAACCTGCCACTGCCGCGGCTAACGTAATGCCTGAAACAGCTCATCAACGAGGAACCTGGTGCGACCACCGAACACCCGCAACACAGCGCTTGCGCACCGGTTCCTTGTTGGCCTTCCCATAAGGAAGCCCAGAAACCGATCTTCGCCTTCTGATAGATGCCCACCAGGTCCGCAGGGGGAACTGCGCTTGCAAATTCAAGCTGCGGATGTTTGCGCAAGTCTGCCATACCCAGTGCATCCGGAAGCTTCGTGGCTCCGCTGCCAATGATCAGGCCCCGCCACTCTCGCCGCATCTTCAGGAAGTCCACCAGGCTTTGCACCAGCACTTTGGGATTCTTCTGTGGCCAGTCCGGCTTGTTCCAGCGCGCCACGGAAATCACCAGATTTTCCTTTGGCGAGCCGTTGTATTGAAATGCACCGGGTTGCGGGTGTGGCAGATAACAGAACTTTTCAACGAGTTCCGGGCGTCCCAGCGCACGTGCCTCATTGGGTATCCAGAGTTGGCCCAAGGGCGTCACCGCCGCCACTTTGGTCGCCGCTTCGTAATGCGGCAGGCGTCTCTGTGCGCTGTAGTTGCTCACCGCATTTACAAACCACGTGCCTGCCATCATCGGGAGTTGCCGGAAACTGGAGATTTCCGCAAGCGGGCGGATGTGCGCCTCCCTCAGCCAGTCGGTGGGATTGGACAATCTCGAAATCATTCCACAGGTGTCCATCACGACGAGGAAGGGGACACCTGCGGCTTGAATGGCCTTGGCGATTGCGTTGTAGTGAGGGGATGCCCACGAATAGAAAATCAATCCATCCAGCTCCAGCGCACGCCACCAGCCCGGGTCTTCCAGTTGTTGCATCGATGCGCGGATCAATCCCTCCATGTCGCCATCGATCGCCGGGCCCGGCATGATGGCTTGGGACTCGATGCCAAGGGACCTGAGGGCCATGCAGAAAAGACCGGAGTCGCGGGCGAAAAACGCCGGGTCTCCCGGGAAGCGTTTCGGCGTGCAGGTATAGACTTTCATGTGGGTGAAATGACAGGGCGCGGCGGAAGGGGTTTGGACCGCCAGGGAACGGGCATGTCGCATCGGTCTGTGACCGTCGATGCGGATGAGATGAGTTTTTAACCGCGAAAGGATGCGGATAGACGGGAATGAAGATGATTTTGAATGTAAGAGAAAAGGGAATTGAACCGCCAATGAAGGTTGAGAACGCAGATGGAAGACCTTTTTGGATTTTCTTAACAGGTGTCTGCAAAGGATGCGGAGGACTTGCGTGCGAAATTTCAAGGTGCGTGGGCGTGCCGACGCTTACGGCGTCAGCGTCACTTGCATCCGCAGGAAGCGTTTCGGCGCGCCATTTGCCAGCACGGTCATCGACGCATTCGGCGTGTTTTCGGTGATCACGACGGGCGCAACTCCGGGCACCACGGTCCACGCGGAAAGATAAGTGCTTTCCTCCACGCGGTATGTGCGGCCGGCCACGCCAACCCATTGTAGCGACATCCCAGTCTCGGATTTGGCGAAGGCGTGAATCCTGAAGAACGAGTGAGGGTCGTTGGGATCCGTGCCGGCGATCAGTTCGTTTGCATCCGACAAACCGTCGCCATCCCAATCGGAGCCGGGTTGGGGAGGCGTGACGAAGACCGCCACGCGAAAGAATCGCTTCGGATCACTGTTTCCAGGAATGGTCACGACTCCTTTCTCCGGGGTCTGGATCACCACCGGTGCGAGCGACTGCACGGGTTTCCAATCGTTTGCCTCGCCGCTTTCCTGGACAATGTAAGTTCTTCCGACTACACCCGTCCATTGTAACGTGATATCGCCATCCTTCATCGCGAGGGTGTCGACTCTGAAATAGGACGCCGGGTCGTCCGGATCGGTTCCCGCGATGAGTTCCTCCGCATCCGGTGACCCGTCACCGTCCCGATTCGGCGGGGGCGGCGGCGGGCCATCGACAAAAAACGCCGTAGCTGGGACCTTCTGCATGGGAATCCCCGGACCGGAATATTTCAACTCCAGCAGCGCTGTTCCTCCCTGATGGCGGTAATAGAGCCGGATAGGGTGCAAACCGGCGGAGAGATGGACTTGTTCGGAGCTGCGGCTGGCGATGAAGTTGAAATCGTTTTCGATCACTTGTCGATCATGGAGCCACAGGCTAGTGGTGGAATTGGAATTCAATTGTAAGATGTATGCGCCGCTGGTTGGCACCGAGATGTAACCTACGAATGAAAGTCCGAAATCTGTTTCCCGCGAACGAAGCGTGGGCGAAATGTCGGCTGTCTCTCCGGATGAAACCGGACTCAATTCCCGGAACTCGGGCAGCCATGGCCAGTATCCCTCGAATGATTTCCACTGGAGCCCGGGCTTTACTGCGGCGGGCGTGACCGCCGGCATGAGAGCATTGTCGTAAGGGCGGCCGGGGAATGCCCTGCGGTGGGCTGCGATGCCAAGGTATTTCATCCGCTGCTGCAAGTCCGGCCTGCATGGTGCCACATTCACCGCCTGTTTCGGATCGTTGACCACGTCATAAATGCGAAAGGGTTCACCGGCATCGGCACTTGTCAGCGCCGTTCGTATTCCCATGAAATCCCCGATGCGGACCGCCTGCATCTGACCGCGCGGATCGTTGGCGTGATTCGGGAACTCTGCGTAGTTGGGCGTGGTTTCATACATGCCCATCGCGAAATACAGATAGCCCCTGTCCATTTGGGTGCCCTGGCCGGTGAGCGTTGGCAGGAAGGAAGTCCCGGTCGTCGTGGTTGGGGAGGGAACACGCGCCATTTCGGCGAAGGTGGCCAACCAGTCATAGTTGGAGCAGGGTCTGCTGATTTTCCGGATGTTGGCCAATTGATTGCTGCCTGCGAGACTGCCAGGCCACCAGGCGATGGTCGGAACGCGGATGCCGCCCTCCAACAGGTCTCCCTTGATTCCCTCAAAGGGGCCGTGACTTCCGAAAGAACGTGGATCGACAGGAATTACTGCAGGTCCGTTGTCGGATGTGAATACCACCAGAGTCTCGTCATCAATGCCGAGATCCCGCAGAGTCTGCAGGATATCCGCCACTGAGTCATCCATCCGTCGGACCATGGTCACAAACTTTTGTGCGTTTGTATACCAAGCGTTGTTCACAGAGGGGTGGCGGTTGGAATTGTTGTCGATTCGGGTTGGGTCACCGATGGCCGTATTGACGTAAGAAGGCGAACCGGTCCAATGTAGCCCGCCGGACAATCCCATTCCGGCGGGGTAACTTGGCGTGGGAGGGTATTGAGGATCAAAATGGGGCGTGTCCAAACTGAGATAAATGAAAAACGGACGCTCTGGATGTTGGGTCGTTTCCTCGATGATGCTTTTCTTGGCGAAGGCCATGAAGACATCGCTGGAATAGAGGTCCTGATGCGCGTCGGTGATGAACTGATAATCGTTGCAAATCATCGACCCTCTCGAGTTCGCTCCGTTCCGTGGATAATGTTCCTGAGCGTCTTTGTGGGTCAGATAGCCGAAAAAGCGGTCAAAACCACGGGTCAGTGGATGGGCGGTCGGGTTGCTCCTGTCTGTTCCTGCCAAGCCCGCCTTGCCGATGTGAATCGTTCGGTAGCCAGCGGAATTGAGGATGCTTGCGATATTATGATTGTTCGGCAGGGGGTCGTCAAACCGGAAGTCGCGGATATCCGCATGTCCTTGGCTCCGTCCTTGTAGGAACGAACAACGGGAGGAGACGCAGATCGGTGCGCCGGCGTAGTGGTGCGTGAGCATCGCTCCCTCCGCCGCCATCGCATCCAGTCCGGGAGTGGCGAATTTCCAGATTCCCGTGCGCTGGTTTTGCCCGAAACAGCCCAAATCTCCGTATCCCAAATCATCAGCGAGAATGTAAATGATATTCGGGCGTTTGACCTTGCTTGATGCGTTTACGGGATTGGTGTCCAGAGTCAGTTCCAAACCATCTGGCACGCTGTCTCCGTCACTGTCGGCAAGATTGGGATTGGTTCCCGAATTGGAGGCAGAGACGTAGATGCCGGTGTTGGTTTCCACCTCGTCACGCAGTCCGTCATTGTCCGCATCACCGGGCACCGCAAACAGGGTGGATGGTGTGAAAACCGGGAGAATCAACAACAAGAGCCGCCGATGGAATTTCATGAAGGCAAAGCAACATTCTCAATGCTCCTACGCATCCTGTCGATAGACAAGTTACTATTTTTTGTGCGGGAGAAAACCCGAATGAGGTGCCGCGACGTGGCTCGGTTGCGGCTTCGCCGTGCGGCGATTCGGTAACTAATCGGGAAAGTGCGGGGCTTGGCTGCCTCACCGCGCATACTCCCGCAGGCGACCGGTTGTCGAGCCAGTGCATGCATCGGAACATTCGCGATACCGGGCTGCTCGCATCCGCATGCCTTGGCACGGATTAGGAAACGACCGGTGGCGATGCCGATGGAATGGCGAGGCTCATGTCATCAGGATTGATTTCCGGCCAGAATGGCCTTCGCTCGCTCGCGGATCGGTCCCATCGACTGATGGTCGAAATAAGACCGAACCGGCCCCATGAACGGCCGCAGCGGCCGGGCCAGTTTCATGGCCAGTTGCAGCCGGGCGACATGTTTCGGATCCAGTCTTGCGCGCTTCTCAGGATCCTTGTTCTGGAATTCTTTGGTGACCTCAGTCATCCAGGAACAGTTTGCTGCCGCGAGATCGAGACTGGATTGCGATGATTCCCATTCCCCCCTCTTCATCGGCACCGATAAAGTCCAGAAGTGCGGTTCAGTATTTACGGGCGATGGCCATGTAGCTTCCATACACCGAGAGCCATGGGAAATGCTGACCTAGTATCAGGGACGCTTTACCAGAGCCGATGATTCTTATTCGAGAGAAACCATGCATTTTGAGACGTTGCCGCATGGTTTCAGGGTAGTGTTGGGATAAATGGGCGACGCCATATACAGTGCCTTTGCGGCGTCGCATGTTGAGTGAATATGGATTCGGCGTGGTCAGGAGCAGGTGGCCACCGATGCACAGAATGCGGTTGAACTCGCAGAGTGTGCGGTCCACATCGTGCGGGTAAAGATGTTCGATAAACTCGCCGGCAAGGATTCCGTCGAAGGAGCCGTCTTCCGCAGGTATGTCGCTTGTAAGGCCAGTGATTGAGCGCTGGTAACAGCAGGGTAGCTTTTCGATACGTTCGCGTACGCAATCGAGTCCGCTGAGTATGGCACGTGGCTTAAGGATGCAGAATTCCTCACCACCACGGCCCTCGGCACAACCGACATCAAGAAAACGACCTTTGTCGATAGGCAGATTACGGGCGAATTGACGGTAACGCTCAAGAGTGAATGTGTCGCTTAGGGCGACCGACTGCTCCTTGTTTTGTTTGCTGTATGATTGTTCAAGGTCCATGGTAGTGCGTCGGCCGGTGGTGATTGAGGGCGAGTTGGAAAATCCGTTTCATTGAAACCCAGTCGTAGTGGTGCCGCAGGGGGCCCATGAATGGTCGAAAGCCGCGGCAGACGAGCATCGCACGTTCGAGAGAGCGAACTTGCCTCGGACTTAGACGGGCGCGTTTCTCAGGGTCTCGGTTCCGGAATTCGGAAGTTACTTCGTTCATCCAATAGCAGGTTTGCGCGGCCAATTCTAGACTTGAGATGCCATTCAGCCAAGGTCCGCAATCCTGCATGGAGAGAAAAGTTAGTATACGGGAAACGGCGCCGGGAAGATCGTCGTAGTTGATGTTTATGCAGCGTTCCGCTGGGATTTTAGAGAAGGCATGCTCGTAGCTTTCGCGGAACAGGGCAAAGCGATAGGGATTGCGGTTGTTTTCGCCGAAACCGACACGGAATTGGGACTCGAAGACGTTGTGCGGATTGCGCCGAAGTATGATGAAGCGGCCTGACGTAGAAAGCGGTCCGGCGTGAATGCCAACGGTGCGTGGGGTCTTCCAGACCACAGCCTGAATTGCAGATGGATCGCGGCCGAGTTTGCCAGCGATGGCTCTGCCAAGCGCGATGAGGATATCATCGCTGGTACCGTTCATACAGGCGGCAGCTTCTTCCAGCGAGAGTGGCGTGGGCACAAATGTTGCTTCCATATAAAGAGCGGCCATCCAGAGTGGGTCCGCGCGATCCTGCGGGCTGATGACACCGAGCACCTGTGGAAACGAGGATTCGGGCGGCGAAACGACACCCTGGCGTTTGTCGAGCAGCGCACTCAGCACGGTGCTGCCACTGCGCGGAAGCGAGAGGATATAGGCGAGTTGGGGCATGGGTGGGTGGAGCACGGAAGTCGGGGATGGAGCATGGAGACGCGAGACGCGAGCGAAAGAGGTGCGCTTGGGGGCTTCTTTGGGGCTTGTACAAGCGCAGAGCAGGGAGACGCGGGCAAGGGGAAAGCCTGGAGCAGGGAGACGCGAGCAGGGAGGAGGAAGAGAGCTTGGGGTGCTCGCAGATCGGCTCAGGCTCTCTTGGCTCGCGTCTCCCCGCTCGCATCTCTGCGCTCCAAACTCCGCAACCAGTCACTCCGCCACCCAGACCTCAAAGCCAGGAAACTTCTGATCCATGCGGAAAAAATTCCGCTTCAACTCGGCTTGGTAGTCGGTATTGCGGTAGCGGAGATCGGGACGGTTGATGAATACTACATCCGCGAACATCCAGCCGCTGGGTGGATCGGATGCAAGCACCTGGATGGAGTTGAGCATCGGAATCCCACCCTGCCGGTAGGCATAGTAACAGGCCGCCCCCATGTCGGCCTGCCACCAAACGCGCTTGTCCTCATTCAGGGCTTTGATCGCGAGACGGGTTGCCCGGCGGAAATCATCCTTGGCATGGCGTTCAAGCAGACGGATTCCCAGGTTGGATGCCAGCATCAGGATGCAGCTAGCCCCCGCGAGGGTGAATGAGACCTTGCGCATGCGGCCTGTCACCTGGAAGGCATGGGCGATCGGCAGCAGCACCGCCGGTAAAACCGGGCTAAGGTGTCGGCCAAGGACCCGGAAATCCATGACCATTCCCACCACCGCGAGAGTGAGCAGGGGGAGCAAAACCGTGCAGGCGGCTGCCACCACAAAGCGGCGCTCTGTCCGCCTTGCCCAGTCGTAAAATCCACACCACCAGGCACCAGCGATGCAAAGCGCGGCCGGAAACAGGAGCCACAAATGCGGAATGACGGCAGCCACACTGCGCCGCAATTCATCCTTGCCGGGGCCGAGCCCCAGCAAGCCCATCATCTCATAAACACCGAACAATACATTCAGGATGCCAGCATCAGGGATTTCCGTGGCCCGCAAGCCGAGCATGAGCGTGTAGCCATAGAAAGCACCCGCGGCAAGAGCGACCGCCAGCCACGGTGCCGCGCGCAGCCAGAAGCCACGGTCGCGCAGCCACTCAGGCTTCACAATCAAGGCCCCCAGGGCCACTGCCGCCGCCCAGACGGCGCTGGTCAGACTGCACAAGATCAGAAACACGCAGGCGGCACAAACGGCGTGAATACCCTGATGCCTCTTTTCGGGAGTAGCCGCCATCACCCGCGCCAGCGCTGCAGCAGCGCACGCACCTGCCGCAATCTGCATCGAGTAGGGCCTGAAATCATTTACAAAGTAGAGAACGAAGGGCGACAGCAGGCAGACCAGCGGCCAATAGCGGACGCGGGCCAGCACCAGCACCGTGAGAATCAGCCAGGGCAGATTGGAGAGCCGCAGTGCATATTCACTCACAGCACCCAGATGCTGGTGCCAGAACCATGCATACAGCATGTACAAGGGCGTTTGGATGTCCGATCCCTTGATGTGAAGGGTATGCCACCACTGGCCCAAGGTCGGCATCATCGAGCGGATCATCGTGCCTCCTTCATCGATCCAAAAACTTTGCCGGCTGATCGCGGCGAGACCCACGGCGATGGTGATGATGGAAATGGAGAGGATGCGGAACATGAGGGCCAGAGGTCGGAGGTCTGAGGAGAAAGCATGGAGCAGGGAGACGCGAGAAGCGAGCGAAGAGGAAGAGGCGCGGAGCAGGGAGACGCGAGAAGCGAGATTAAGAGGTGTGCTTGGGGGCTTCCTTCGGGCTTGCTCAAGCGCTCTTAGCTCGCGTCTCCCCGCTCGCGTCTCCCCGCTCGCGTCTCCCTGCCCGCGTCTCTGCGCTTCTTCAACTCTCCCTGCTCATCTCTGCTGTCCTGCGATGCGATACGTCTCCTCCGTGATGAGGTCATAGCGGGCGGAGGAAAACTCATCGGCGGCCTTGGCTGCGGAGAGGCGTGTCAGTTCGGGCAGCCCGGCGCGATTGCGGGCGCACCAGATGATGGCATCGGCAAGGCCTTGGATCAGTGAATCCATGTTCCGGGCGGGCACGGCAAGCCCCCCGCAGAGGCGGACGATTTCGCCCTGCGCACTGGTATCCGCCACCACGGGAAAACACCCGGCAAGCATGGCCTCAAGCAGCGTGACCGGTGTGCTTTCGCGGAAGCTTGGCAGGAAATAGACATCGGTGCTCAACAAGGCTTTGACGTAGTCGTCACCCTGATATCCCAGATTGAATTCAATATAATCGGCGATGCCGAGGCGGTTAGCCAGCTTCTTGAGATGCGGGATGTCCGGTCCGCCACCCGCAACGGTGTAGTGGAAAGGCACGCCCGACTGTTTGACCAAGAGCAGTGCCTTCAGGGCAAGCGCCACACCCTTGCGTCCCTCCATGTTGCCGCCGGCGAACAGGCGCAGGGGAGAACAGCCTTCCAGGCTGTTTTGGAATCCGGGCTTCCAGCCTGGATTCTTCGGTGAAGCGTCATGTTCTGCAGGCAGGATGCCCGCAGTCCGAGACGGGCCGGAGACCCATCCTCCATTTTCCAACCGGCGGAAGCGGGCCACTTCTTCTACGGGAAAGGAGGCGATCGGAAGGCGGATGAGCGGGCGATCCCCACGCAAGGGTTTGAGGAACTCCCGTGTTTCCTCGTTGGCGGCGAAGATCACTGCGGTTTCACGCACGCAGTCCTTGAAGTCCTGCTGCCGTTTCGCCCACCACGTGTTCAGGTCACGGGCGAGTTCAAACACATGCGCCGACGGGCTCAGCATTCCGCGGAAGCTGCGGGGAATTTGCCCCGCACCGCCGATCGGCCCCCAGATGAAAGGGATCGGCAGTTTCCAAAGCGGCGAGGGCATGCGCCAGCCGGCAATGGTCACCTGATGGCAGAGGTCGAAGTGTTCCTCGGCATGCCATGCCAGTGCATCGGCAAACACCCTGCGATTGAAGGAAGCATAGTTCAACCAGCTCTGGAAGCGAGCGACGAAGCGACTGCGACTGCAGGAAGTGCTCCCCTGAACGAACCGGACCTGGATGTTAGGCGGAATGAGTCCCTCGCCCGCCGCCCGTTCCCATCCCTCCTGGTTGTGAGGGTTGGTCAGCACGCAGACATCATGCCTTTGGGCGATGCGGCAAACCGCCCGCCAGCCGACGCCCGCTTCCGAGCCCCGATAGGGATCGCAAGCGTATGCGGAGATGAGGATTTTCATGGGAAATGGTCGCGCGGTCTCGCTGCGACCGCGGAGAATGAGATGGGAACGGATGATGCCATGCGGAGTAGGAGCGGCTTTCCCTGGGCGATTCATTCGCCCTGCATTCGCGTGCGGTCTGAGCCAGACCGCGCTACCATCTCCAGACTTCGCATCGTTCTTGCGGCGCTGGGAGCTGCCATGTGCACGCCGTCGGTGAGGGTCACGGTGCCGGGTGCTGCTTCCTGGCCGAGGTCCCAGTATGGCACACCGCAGCGCCTGGCCATTTCCAGAACCCATGCCGGAGGCGGCGATCCGTCGCCACGCGCCGGCGGCAGCCAGACGATCACGGCCTCGCTGCCCTCGGCTTTCAGTTTTGCTAGAATGCTTCGGACTTCATCGATCAAGTCCAGTTGCCGTGGGCTGAGCTCAACCTGCTGAGACCCGCTGGCCGCCTGCGGCTGGCTCCCCACACCGAGATCCTCGCCCGGTGGCAGGTCGAAGCCGCCGATCCGACGCTCCAGCAGCTTGCTGTAGAAGAATGCGGCCGGTCGCGCATAAGCGGAGAACGCGGGCACCTTCAAGCCCACTTGGAACCAGCCACCCCGCATGGCCTCGCCGATCTCGGTTGTCTTTTCTTCCAGCGCC
>JBGSUP010000516.1:0-6801 GCA_041753485.1 Akkermansiaceae bacterium | reverse complement strand
GCCAGCCGGAAGTCGCGAGGAATGCGCTGAACTGCTCGAAGCGCAGCGCCGGACCGTCACCGTCGAAGCTCACCAGGCATTCCGCGAGTCTATCGCCACAAGGCCGGACTTCGACGACATCGACCTTGCCGTTGATCCGCTCCTGATGGACCGACCTCCTCAGCGCCGATCAGGCAAGGACGCAAACCGCCTCCTCAGCATCCTGGACGAATTGGAAAGGCGGGAAGGATGAAACCGAAGCCATTCATCCCGGCATGGCTCAATCAGGCCGGACTCAGCCAAGCGGATTTCCGCACCTATTGTTGCCTTGCCGCACGAGCCGACATCAAGACCGGCATCGCATGGCCGAAGGCGGAAACCATCGCGAGTGACTGCTCCATGGCGAGAAGGACTGTTTGGAAGTCTCTGCGGAGCTTGGAGGAAAAGAAGTTCATCCGCAAAAACGGGAAACGATTTGCCGACTCCAACCGCTACCAAGTCCTTGTCCCTATTGGCGCAAATGAGGCCCCGATAGGAGAAGCTCCAACCGTAGCAAATGAGGCCCCGATAGAGACTCCGCCAATCGGCGCAAATGAGGCCCCGCCTATCGGTGCACCATTTGCGTCATCTATCGGCGCAAATGGTGCCCCGGGAAAGACTACCAAGAAGAGTAACCAAAGAAGAGTAACCACTAATGAGAATTCTCCCGAAGCCATTCAGTTTGCCGTCTGGTTCAAATCCTCATTGCCGCAAGAACAGCAAGACGGCTTACCAAAGAACTGGCTCAAGAATTATTGCCAAGCCTATGACGAGATGATTCGTCTCGACAAAAAGACACCGGAGCAAATCCGCGAAGTCTGTCGATGGGCGAGGACTGACCAATTCTGGAAACAGCAAATCCGAACTCCCGGCAAACTCAGGGAGAGGGACAAGCAAGGAACGAAATATTTCGACGTTATCACCGAACGGATGAAACAACCAACCAACGGCCACCACCAGAAACCCGCATCCGACACCGAACGCTCAAAACTCCGCGACGAAACCACCATCGAATCATGAAAACTACCACCATCGAATCACAAGAACTCTCGTGCTGCATCTGCGAAAAGAACTGGCTTTGGACTCCTAGCCATCCGCTAAGGTCTTATCAGGCCCATCAATGTCCCGACTGTGACGCCGAAGAAGAACTAATCAAACTGGCGGAAAAAAGGCAGGAGCTCGTCAATTCCCTGATTGAAGAAACTCCACCCAGGTATCAAACGACATCGGTCGATCATCCGGCATTCAACCGCAAGTTGTGGGAAACCGTCAAGGGATGGCGTCCAACCGAAGAGCGGCCTTGGCTTGGACTGATTGGACCGGCGGGAAAATGCAAGACGCGCATCGGGTTTCTCATGCTCCGCGACATCGTTCTTGAGTCCTTCGACCAAAGCGAAAACAACTCATTATGGCGGCGTTCAATGAGCTTCGCAGTCGCGGAATCCTACTCAATCGCGAAATGCGTCGTTTCCCAGTATGACAACGACTACGAAGTCAAAAATCCGGCAAAGGCGTTTCTCTCGTCGGTCAGGAATGCCGACCTTCTTATTCTCGACGACTTCGGCAAAGCCAAGAATACCCCGGCATACATCGCCGAAATGTTCGCCATCCTCGACCATCGGCACGCGCACAACCTCCCGACCATATGGACATCGAACACCAGGCCGGAAGAGATTGTTCGCGGGATGTCGGAAGATGTGTCCGGACCGCTGGCAGGAAGGCTCATCGAATGCTCGAAAATCATCACGATCAAATGAATCGACACTCCAACCATTCATCCGAACCCATGAAAACGAACGACCCCACCACCGGCCATGCCGCCATGCTCCAATGGAATTCCACTTGGAGGCACCACCACCTGCCGGTGCCAATCAAGACCGCCATCCGCGCTGCCGCAGTTAGTCGTGGGGAGTGGCAGCCATCATGGTCCCGGCATGACGACTTCCTACCGCGCGTAATCTTCGATCACTGGGGCAGCGCCATCCTCGCAGGCGACACCGAGCGCTCACTCATCGGCCAGCCATACGGCCATTGCGACATGCCAGCCCGTGCGTTTGCCAAGCGGCACGGATTACGCCTGACCATGCGATGCACAGCACCCTGGCACCCCTCGACCACTTTCTATGCGTTCACCGAACCGCCGAAGTCATGACCCGCAAGGCCGCACTTCGGAGAAAGACCGACCAGGCACCACCGGATCGAGCCGCCATCGCCGAGGCGAGGCTTCATCGGCTCAGTTCGGAAGTCCGGCAAGCCTGCGACAAGTTCTTCGTGTCGCGCGGTATGCCAGCCCGCCTGCCGTTTGCGGGCGAATATCCCGGCGACCGCTCACGACGCGCTGGCGACCCCGTAGAAGCGCAGGAATCGGCCAGCCAGCACGGCACCCCGGGGTCTTGTCACACTCTGGCGGGATGCAACCTACTATCGCGTCGGGTTAAATCTTCTTACGTGCCCGAAATAAGCAAAAAACGCGTAATTCAATTAAGAATTTGCGCCAACCCTGAAAAGCCATGAAACCGCCCCGTCTGCTTGCCCCGTGCGAACTCGCTCAGCTCTGGTCATGTTCGACCGATCAAATCCTTGAACTCTGCCGATCCGGCCGTCTGCCGCATCTCCGACTGAATGCGCGGGTGATTCGTATTCCAGAGATCGACGCGGGGATCTTCTACTTGGAAAACGCAACTCGGTCTAACTCCGCCAATCATCAGATTGCCGCAGGCCCGCCCGTGGCATAACTTGCACGCATGTCGAAAATCGAACGTTCAAATCAGGTCGGCAAGTTCACCGAAGCCGAACTCCGCGCAAAAGTTGCAGAATCCAAAAAATTCTGGTCTTCACCGGCCGGACAGGCCGAGCAACGCCGCCTCGACGCGCAGGACCGCAAACGAAAACCCGTTGCAATTAAGTTTCCCGAACTTTTGAACCGCGGCACGAGTCCCACACTCGTCCAGGCGTCCAACCCGCTCGTCGCCAAAAGCCGCCTGCTGGGCAAACTCTAACACCTATCAGAAAATGAATCCGTTCAAACGAATCATCAGTCCAAAATCCGAACCTCTCGTCACCGTCGAACTGGCCCGCGCCTGTTTCATAACCGGCATTTCGCATCAGGCAGGCGACACCATCCGCGTCTCAGAGCGTGTCGCACAGGAACTCGTCGCCGCTGACAACGCCATCAGGCGCGACCATAACGCGGCAGCCGAGGCCGAGCGCGAACGGCTGGCGGCATTGATTCCCGCCCCGGTGGAGGCCAAGCCAATGCCCGAAAACTGGCAAGATTTGCCTCCCGCGTTTCATGACCTTTGGCGGCTCGATGAAGCGGCGAATTGCCTTGTCGAACGGCGCTCCCGTATTTGGGACGTCTTGATGGCAACGATGCACCGCTATCGCGCCCTCGGTGAAGGTCTTCATCATTTCAAGGCGACCTACGACCACGCCGACTACGGGCTGAGGGCAAAACTTCAAAAAGCGTTTTCCAATCTTCATGTCGGGCAACTGCCTGAAAAGCACCTTGCCGAAGTGCGCCACCTCAAAGACGCCTATCATGGGATAGAACAAAGCGTTCGCGATTGGAGCGAGCAAAACCGCGATGCATGGACCAGGGCGAAATTCCAGGCTGGTCAGCATATCCAGACAAAACACGGCGAGCTATGCCGCGCCATCCGCGAGTTGCACGCGTTGGGCAGGGAAATCTTCTCATGCCGGGTGGCAGCGCTTGGACTGGCGGAGATTCACGTTGACCGGCTTTTTGAGGGCAGCGCCGACGCCCTAAAATATCGCAGCATCGAGACGCCCACACTCGGCGATTTAAAGTTGGCTTGGAACGACGACAACGGTCCCGAGTATTACGTGGAGAAAACACCCGCGCAAATGGTGACGCTGTTGCGCGGATGGGAAGCAACCAGCGCGGAAGTCGCCAAGCTCACAAGGCAGGCCCAGGCCGAATTGAGCAAGGCCCGCCGCGTTTCGCAGGCCGCGTAAATTTCTTGGGTTAGAAGTCTTGTCAACTGAACGGGCGGTGGAGGGGAGCTTCCACCGTCCGTTTTTTTTATCACCACCATGAACTCCACCTCCACGACCGCCTTCGACTTCGGACTTCCGGTGCCTGACCGCAGGCCCATCACGATCCGCACCACGCGCTCCATGTTCCTCCGCAGGATCGACGGCAAGGATCTGGTTCACATCGAGTCCGGCGGCGTGGTGACGATCACCATGCACGATCTGGGGATGCTCGGTCCCGGCGATTGGATGCCGGTGGAGCCGTAGCACCACCTACGCGCGCGCGAGGGGCAGCAGTGACTTTGACAACATTGTCAAAGTCACAGCCGCCCATCAACACCCGCGCCAAGACCGCCAAGGCCGCAAAAGAAGCTGGCGTTTACAAGGTTCGCACTGGTGCGGATTCCGAGGGCAGCGGGGGATGGCAGGCGGAATGCTTGCGTTTGGGGATACGCTCCGCGCGATGGTGGCAGTATTGTGGCAGCACCCGCTAAAACCCGTTAGGTTTTTCCACCCCCTAAGTGTTTGATTTTCAGAGAGTGGCCCGAGCCGGATTCGAACCAGCGACACGCGGATTTTCAATCCGCTGCTCTACCAACTGAGCTATCGGGCCTCACACACGACCGTGCGGGCGGGGCGGAAGTAAGAGTGGCACGCCCGCTTTTGACAACCGGAAAATCGCGGCATGGTGGATTTTTCAGCTGAAACGCAAGCCTCGCAGTTCCACCCACACCCTGTCGATACACGCAATGGGAGGAAACCGGTGAAGTCCGCCTCCCTTGGAATCATGTTCCGGCGGCGCAGGATCTGTTAGCAAATCCCGCGTGCGGCCGCACGCAGGATTTGTAATTGTTGCCGGTTATTTGAGGAAGACTTCGCGGGGTTTGGCACCATCGCCGGGGCCGACGATGCCGCGTTGTTCGAGGATATCGACCATGCGGGCGGCGCGGGTGTAGCCGAGGCGGAGGCGGCGCTGGAGCAGTGAGGTGCTGCACTTGCGCTCCTGGCGGGCGACTTCGATGCATTTGAGGATCAGTTCCTCATCGGCTTCGGAAACGTCCTCCTCGTCCTCCTCGTCGCCGCCAGAGAGCGAGGTATGGATGTCGGTTTCAAACTTCGGTTTCCCCTGTTTGGCACAGTGGTCGATGATGCGTTCGATCTCGGCATCGGTAACGAAAGCTCCCTGGGCGCGTTCGAGTTTTGCCGAACCGGGCGGGAGGTAGAGCATGTCGCCCTTGCCGACGAGTTTATCGGCACCCTTGGTATCGAGGATGACGCGGGAGTCGAGGGCCGAGGACACCTGGAAGGCGATGCGGCACGGGATGTTGGCCTTGATGATGCCGGTGACGACATCGGCCCGCGGGGTTTGGGTGGCGATGATCAGGTGGATGCCGGCGGCACGAGCTTTCTGGGCGATGCGGGCGATGCACATTTCCACATCCGCCGGCGCGGTTTGCATCAGGTCGGCAAGCTCGTCGATGAGCACGACAATGTAGGGGAAACGGTCGGGAATCCTGTCCTCATCGGGTTCGAAGTCGGAGTCATCCTCGTCGGTCTCGGGGGCGAGTTCTCCGCAGGCGAGCGCGGCGGCGATGGATTCAATTTGTTCGTCGTCCACGGCATCAAGCACCCATGGTGGCTGCTGGTGGCTTGCGGGAATTTCCGGATCGAGTGAAAACTCCGGTTGTTCGAGGGGACCGGCTTCGGTGGTGTCCTCAAGGGTTTCTTTTGCGGCTTCGGGTTCGGCTTCCGCTGCGGGCTCTGTGGCTGGATTTTTCGGGCGGTTGTTGAAGCTGTCGAAGTTCCGAACCCCTTCCTTGGCGAAGATGCGGTAGCGTTTTTCCATCTCGTTGACGACCCATTTAAGGGCGGCCACGGTTTTCTTCGGATCGGTGACGACCGGCACCACGAGGTGGGGAAGCCGGTTATACATCTGCATTTCGACCACTTTGGGATCGACCATGATGAAGCGCAGCTCATCAGGGCCGAACTTGAATAGCATCGAGGCGATGATGGAGTTAATGCAGACGGACTTTCCGGAACCGGTGGCACCGGCGACCAGCAGGTGGGGCATGGCGGTGAGGTCGCCGATGACGGTTTTGCCATAGACATCCTTGCCGAGTGCGAGCGGGATTTTCTTTTTGGCGGAGCGGAACTCGGGGTCGTGCAGCAGTTCGTGGAGGGGAACGGCGATTTTCTGCGAGTTGGCGATTTCGATGCCGACGGTGTCCTTGCCCGGGATGGGGGCGAGGATGTTGATGCGCTCGGCGCAGGTGGCCCGTGCGATGTCCGCCTCAAGCTGGGAGATGCGTGAGACGCGCAGGCCGGTGCTCGGATAGATTTCGTAGCGGGTGATGGTGGGGCCGCGAGTGATGTCGCCCGGGGTCACCTCGATGCCGAAGGCCTTGAGCGTCTCGATGATGACGCGTTGGTTGGCGAGCAGTTCGTCACGGTTGGCCTCGGGTGCCTCCTCATCTTCATCGGCGTCGAGCAGGTCGAAACCGGGTAGTTCATAGTTTTCAAAACCGGTGACGGACAGAAACTGGTGGCCGGTTTTTTTTCGTTCGAAGGGCTTGGTGCCGGCGACCATCGGCTCGGCGGCACGGCGCTGCGAGGCATCAATAATCTGGGGTGGGGGAGTGTCGCGCAGCGGCAGCAGTGCCTGGGGATCGGCATCCAGCCCGATACGCGCCGCCGCAGCCTTCGAGGCATCGCGTTCCTTGCGGCGTTCCTCGCGTTGGCGTTCGCGCTCGGCTTGCATTTCGGCCTCGCGGGCGGCTGCTTTTC
>JBGSUP010000515.1:0-11739 GCA_041753485.1 Akkermansiaceae bacterium | reverse complement strand
TAACAGGTCGCGCCCCTGCAGGAGCAAGGGAATGGCCTGGGACTGGATCGGCGTGGGTTCGTTGTATTCAAGTTCGCGCAAAACGCGGTGGAGGGGCGCTGCCAGCGGCAACGCCTCGAATGGTGTCGGGGTCATGTCTTTCAGGGTGCCCGCACCCTCCGTGAACCGGCGGCGGGCGGTGTCGATGAGCGAATTTTCAGAACTACCTCAAACAATCCCTCTCATCGATGAAGACCGGACAAGGGCGGAATCTAACAATTGAACCCGCTGCGGCGGAAACCCGGCGCGGTGGGACATTTGACCGGATTGCAGGCGATGGCAAGGTGTTTTCCGCAGACTTTTTGAAACGATGCCTGGCTGGGGACAAAAAGGGATTGCCAAGCAAGCGCCCGCTTTCTAGCGTCCCCGCGCGTTCAAGGGGCAGGTGTCAGAGTGGTCTAATGAGCACGCTTGGAAAGCGTGTGTGGCGGTAACGTCACCGAGGGTTCGAATCCCTCCCTGTCCGCTGTCTGGTTGCTCAATCGACGCAACTGATACGCCATCAACAACTTGCGAGCCGTCAGAGCAAACCGGGCTTACATCCGCAGAGGAAATGAGATTTCCCGAAAGTTGCCGAAATTCCCAGAAATAGCCCGATTTGAGGGACTTACGGGACTCGGGAGCGGCTACCAGGGGAAACGGCAAATCTGATACATTCGGAGGTGTTAAAGGGCGAGTCCGCAGGGGAATGATACATTTGTGGGCAGGTTTCAGACGTTTTGCAGCGGGCATGCATGTCGGTTGCCAGGGTTTTGCCGGGGGGCTGCAAAGATCCTAGGATTCAGCCGCCAGATGATCTGGCAACTTTGCTATCTAGGAGCCGGGCGAGTCCTTGTCCTTCTGTCGATGGCGGCGTTCGTAAGTCTTCACAGCCAGTCTGGCTCTATCGGCCATTCCGTTGACGGCGATAATGAAATCCTCAAGATGGTCTTCCATTCGTTCGGCGTCGATTCGGAGATTCTCAGCGAATTTGCCGAACATATCGGCCCTTTCCCGGAGTTCCTTTATGGTCTCCCTGGTCAAGTCCACAGCCTCTTGAATATCCGGGCCGGGAACGCTTAGCATCAGAGCTTCAAGTCTTCCGTCGTCCATTTTTTCATAGGCGTCAGACCAAAGCTCGGAACCGGAAGTTTCCTTGCCGGTGAGAAGCCATTCCATTGTGACATCCGACGTTTTCGCCAGGCTTAGGAGTTGCTCGCTTTTAGGCATCAATTTTCCCGACAGCCATTTCCCAAGAGCCGCAACACCCACCCCGGAACGCTTGGCAAATTCACTGCGTGTGAGTCCTGATTTTTTGACCACGTCCGCCAGCCTTGAAGGGAAATTATCCATTTGGATCATTTTGGTGTTGCCATACGGATAACGATTATCCATATGGAGCCGTCACGCGAAACCAACTCGATACTCTGATGACAGCTAACGCAATCCCAAAACGTCCACCGGAGATCCAAGACGCCCGCGATACATTGCGGCGGAAAGGTTGGTCTCAGGCGACGGCCGCCGCCCGTCTCGGTGTCACAAGGGTTCATCTTACCTTCGTCCTCAACAATCGCAGAAAATCTCAACGCCTCTTGAGAGCGATTCAGGAACTCCCTGAAAACCCCCGCCCCGCCTGACCCGCGATGAAAGTCCACCAACCAACCTTCGGAGATGTTAATCAGCCCGGCTCGATCTGGAGCGCCGTGGAAATCGCCAAGCGCGAACACAAGAGCATGATGCGCTACAAGCGCGGGAATCAATGGTCGCTGCAAGATCACTGCCGCAGTCAGCGGGATACGATGATGCACACGATCCGGCTCATTGCTCGCGGACTGCTCGCCACCGTGGAGCGATCCAATCGTAAATCGAACAGGCTTGTCTGATCCCCTTCTATGAAACCGAAACATCAAATCACACCGGCCGCGCCGGATTGGACGCGGGCAAAGGGCCTTTTGGCCGAGCTGAAAAGCGCCGTCCGGCGTTCCCTTTCCGCGCAAGTCCTGCTTGGCAAGGAGCTTTCCAGCATCAAGAAGCGACTGGGGTTCATCCAGGGCCGGCACATCATCACCCGCCAAATTGGCGGGTCATCGAAGACTTGGGATCAATGGTGCCAGGATGAGCTTAAAATCCCCGCCCGCACGGCAGACCGCTGGATTCAATGTTTTGCTGCTGCGCTGAAAAAGGCGAAGGCACGGAAGGCCAAGGAACCGAAGGCATGCAGGCTTTTGGAAATCCCGGCCGATGAGTTGACCGGCGACGAGTTGGCGGCCCTGGCCGAAGTGATTCAAGGGCTGGTTGACGGCGATACGCAGGCGGGACTTTTGGAGGAACTGCGGATCGTGAAACCCGCCAACCCGACCTCAGGCGGCGATACGTCCAACAAATCCGGCAACGGTGATCAAGTCGCTTTCGAGCAAATGGTATTCGATCTATTTTCGGAGATCACCAGCGGCTTCGGCCAACTCGAAAAGAAGATTTTCCGGGGGCGGAGTCGGGCAGAGTTCCAAGCGATGCTTGAATGGATTCCGCTCGCATCCGACGACAAGAATTCGCCCTGCCTTTACGCGATCCGCGATTCCTTGCGCGGCGTGCTCGACGGTGAGCTTCCCAAGATGATCGAGGCCGTGGAATCCACGATCCGGGAAAAGGAACGTCCCGGCATGCCCGCGAAGCGGGGCCGTGGGAAACTAACGAACGCATGAGATCATGAAGCCGCCCCTTATCAAGCAACTGGATCTGGAGATGAGTGACAAGTCACCGGCGGTGCGCCTGGCGTGCCGGATCGTGCTCGGTCGGGAGCTGCATCATCTGAAGCAGGATCGGGGAAGTGAAGGAGGCGGAACTTACCATGCCTTTCGGGATAAATTCAAACCCGGCGAGCGTCTCACGTGGCAGCAGTATTGCTTGGCACAGGCGGGCATTTCGGAAATTTCAGCTAGGCTTTATTATCAGTGCGGAGAAGCGGTCATGACGCGGTTGCGCTGCCTTCAGCGGCCCGGTTGGAAGGAACTGCATCGGAAGTTGGAAAAACAGCCTTCCAAAATGACGGCGGCAGAGCGGGCCGACATGATCGGAAAGATCATCATCCTCGGTCTGACCAAAGGTGAGACGCAAGGCCAGCTGGTGCGGGAATACCAGGGAGTCCATTTGCCGCCGCCCGAACTGAAAATGAATTACGCGAAGATCGAAGAATCCAGAGAAGCGCGGCAATGCCCGCCATCGGCGAATCCCGCGCGGGCGACCGAGGTTACAAGAAAAGTAGAGCTTGCCCGGCTGGCAATGGTGGCGCTGCGGGAAATTAACCGCCGCCGCGAACTCAAGATGGAACCGCCTTATGGCTTGGGAAATTTCTTCCGTTGATCTAACAAAATGAAGACTCGCCACATTCCAAATTTGGACACCTTGCAGCGAATCGACGATTACGATTCTTTCACACGGCTGAAGCCGCGCGTGCGCAAGATGATCACCGACCGGATCGATTGGATCTTGAAGATCGAAGCGGCGGGGCACGGCGAAAAAGAAAAGCTCAAACATGCGGCGGCCATCGAACTGGATGTTTCGGTTCCTACGGTGAACCGCTTCGCCAGGGAATTCCGCAGCGGCGGCTGGAAAGCGCTGTGCGACGGGCGCGGCAAGAACGTGCAAGCGAAGCCGGAGGCATTCCGGGCATTTGTTAGGAGCATGCACCTCCAATGCCAGCGTTCGACTACGGGACGAGAGGTGCATCGCATGCTCATCGAAAGGTGGCAGGCGTGGAAACGCACCAGCGAAGCCAAGTTTGCCATTCCCGGCTATGAAGTGCCGCCACCCGCCGGGCCGAAAGGCTATCCGGTGGGATGGAGCGAGGATTCCATCCTCCGCATGCGGCCTGATCCCTACGCGCTTTCAGTCGCACGCCAGGGATCGAAGAGCGCGGCGGGTTTCCTGCCGAACATTCTGAAAACCCGCGTGGGGGTGAGATTCGGCCAAGTGGTTTTTTTCGATGACCAGGACTACGACGCCAAGGTAGCGCCGCGAGGCGTCCAGCAACGCGCGATTCGGCCGCAGGGTTTCAACTGTCTCGACTATTTATCAGGCTGCTTCATGGATCATGCGATCCGGCTGCGCTGGTGGGACAAGGAAGGCGAGCAATACCGGACACTGACCCAACAGGACTTCACCTGGTTCGTGGTGGGCTACCTGCAAAAACACGGCTACCGGCGCGACGGCAGCGGGACGACTTTTGTTTTCGAGCATGGAAGTGCGACGGGTTTCAATAACCGGAACCTTGCGACATTCGGAGGTTACACGAATTTTGACGAGGCTCTGGCCGCCGTTTCTCACGGGTGCATCCGCGTTGACCGCTCGGGCCTCTTCAATCAACCGGCATTCGCTGGCCTGCTTTTCCGCCCGCAATCCTCTGGCAACGCGAATTTCAAAGCCCCGCTGGAATCCATGTTCAACCTGGTGCGCAACCGGATGGCGGCGCTGCCAGGTGCGACAGGACGCAACCGGGATCTGAAGCCAGCGGAGCAATACGGGCTGGATCTTTACACCGGGCAAATGCTCAAGCTCTATGACCAACTCGACGAAAGGCACCGCGAGGCGATCCGCTTCCCCATGATGACACCGGAGGAATTCGGCGACGTGGCGCGGACGGTCTATCAGGCGATCAACGCGCGGACGGATCACGGGTTGGAAGGATGGGAAAAGCTCGGCTTCCTTGCACCGCAATTCCGTTTCACTCCGGATGAGCGCTCGCCGTGGCTTTCCCGCGAGGAAGTGGCGTTGCTTCCGGATGGGTCTCGCCTGGCCTTACTGGCAAACACTGAAACGCCCGGCCACGTGAGGACATGGAAGCTCTCGCCTGCGGACGTGGCTCGGCAATGCGCCAGAGAACTCACGAAGCTACCGGATCACATGATCCCGCTCTTGATCCCGGTGCAATGGGCGCGGCCCGCCACGGTGAAGAGCGACAGGACAGTTGCTATCACCGATCAATTGCTTGGGCCGGAAGCGTTCACTTACGTTTGCCGGATCGAAGGCCCGGACGGGGCCCACGTTTTGAAGCCGGGCTTGAAGGTGCTTTGCTATCTCAACCCGTTCAACCCGGAGCGGCTGGTGATCTGCCAGGAAGACGGATCTTATCTCGGCACGCTCAATCAAATGACGCGGGCCGGATTCATGGACCAGGCCGCGATTCTCGACCAGCTCAAGGAGCGCGCCGAAATGAAGGCGGACATGGATACGGCCGTTCGTCCGCACCTGGAAGGCGTGATGCGCGAACGGGCTGAAATGAAGCGTGTGAATGAACGCCTGGCCAACGGCAAGCCGGTGCTGCCGGAGGAAGTCGCCGCCGCCCGTGCGGAATCCGCGCGCCAAGGCGTGCGCACGCGAAAAATCCATGAGATCGCGGATGCGATGGGAAGCGACGCGCTCGCCCCTTCCAACCTGCTGCCGCCGGACGATGCAGACGACGTGCAAGACCTTTGCACCGCCACGGCACACCCATTCTCCGCCTCCCAATTCCTCAACCAACCCACCGATGACGATGATTGATTCAATCGAAACCCCCGCCGAAATCGAAACCCCCGAGAGCAACCTGGAACGCCAGGGCGCGAACGCCCGCGCATCGTGGCGGTTTTCAGCGGATCACATCCAGCAGGCGCTGGCGCATTGCACGCCGGAGCGGAAAGAACAGCTGATCTGGTGTTTCAACTGGTGCATCAAGCGGGGGATCTGGTTCGGAGACTTCGCAAAGCAGGTGGGCTATGCGGAAAACACACTCTATAAGATCTACACCGGCCGCCATGTGAATCCGAAGGGCGGCGAGCAATACGACATCCCCGAAACGCTTCACGCGGCGGCGATGCAATTCCGCAAGCTGGAAGTCCGCAAGGCGAAGCTCGGGGAGACGGAATTTATCGTCACTCCATCGGCCCGGCGGATATGGAACGGCTGCGATCTGGCCCGCGAGTCCCGCACGCCGGTATTTATCTACGGTGCCAGCCACATCGGCAAGACATGGGCGCTGCGGGAATACACGATCAATAACAACCACGGCCGCACGGTGCTTGTCCGGGTGCCGTCCAAGGCCGGGCTGGCGGGCCTGGTGAAAGCTCTCGCGGAAGCGGTGGGAGTTTCCGCCAAGGCGAACACGCCCGCGATGATCGAGAGGATCAAGCGCGCCCTGGCACCGAATCACCTGGTGATCTTCGATGAGGTTCATCAACTGCAATACACCTATCGGAAGGAAAGTTTCTTCGCCTGCATCGAAGTGATCCGCGAGATTTATGATCATGTGGAATGCGGGATGGTGCTCGCTACGACCAATGTGTTCCGGGGCAAGTTCGAATCCGCACAGAAGGAAGAGCTGGAACAACTCTTCAAGCGCGGCGTCCACAAGGTGCAACTCGGCGACATCGTGCGCACCGAGGATCTGAAGCCGATTCTCGACAAGGTAGGGCTGCCATGGCCCGGCCGCCGGTCCACGGTGGAAATCTCGGGCGTGAAAGACCAGCCGCATGAAGTGCTGCGGAAGCTGGCGAGGGAGGGCGGATTGAAGGCGATCACCGAGCGCATCCGCTACGGACGGCGGCTGGCGGGCAACGCTGGCGAGCCGCTTTCATGGACTCATTTTGTGCATGCCCATCTGATCATCGAAACCGAGGCACAGCAGCCGGTTGACGATTGGAAATAGCCCCCCCTTACCGACACGGAAATGCGCCCTATGAAAAACAACGCGCCAGAATCGATTTTACGGGGGGGTTGCCCTCCAAACGCATCATTGCGCGGAAAAGCCATTGCGACGCGCTCCAGGGGTTTGCACGGGCTTGCATGGGCCTGCTGCGGGAAGGGAGGTGCCGCGTGATTCCCGGAATGGAGACTTTGGGCATGAGATGGCGGCAAATCCGCTTCAATCCGCTGCGCAGCCTCACGCCGGAACGGCTGGCCAGCCCCGCAATTCCAGTTCGTGGTCTGATCCGGGCACCCTTTCGACACTCTCCACCGAATGAAACCAACCCCACCCCAACCCCACCCCAACAACCCCATGAATGCTGCCGTTAAAAAACCCGCCGATACGACACGCGCTGCCGCGCCAAGAATTGATGCACCCGCGATCAGGCGCGGAGTCTATTGGACCGCTCAGGATACAGGAGGCATTTCTGAAGCCGCCGCCATCCGATACAGGATTCAGGCGAAGCCGCATGAAATCCCTCATGATGGGATTGGCGCATACGCTTGCAATTCACCGAAGTCGCTTCTGCGCGCACTGCGGGCTTTCTCTAACTGGAAGCGGTCTTCTTTCGACCATACCCATCAAAAAATCGCGCGCGTCGAAATCCTCCCGGATGGATTCATCTTCACGGCCTTCGACACTTTCGAGGAAGCCTGTGAAGCACATCAACGGGACCAAGCCTGAAACCTCAACTCAATTCCCCATGAAAACGAAAACACCTCCCGCCCGCAGATCCAAAAAAGCAACCTCTCCCGCCGCAGGCCAAACCCCGATCAATATCACACCCGAAGAAGGAAAGATCCTCAAGGAGTGCGCCGCAAAGACCGGCCAGACCCTTGAGGAATTCGTCCGCAAGATCATCTTGGAAGGTCTCACGAAATTGGATTGCATGAATTTAATGGCGATTCCCTGCCCGTTCTGCAACCGGACGGACATGCTGAAAATCCACCCGTGGACCAGCGAACGGCAGGACGGCACGGAATACCAGGGCGACGCGGTGAAGTGCCATCGCTGCGAGGCCATAGCCACGGTGGAGGCATGGGCACGGCGCGGTATGACCGCCGCGATGATCGGAGGTGCCGCATGAATCCGGAGATGATTTCCCTTGGCCAGGCGTGGCGGCAAATCCGTTTCAACCCGCTGCGCGCGCTCACTCCGCAGCGGCTTGCTTCCGCCCTCGATTCCGCGGCGTGCGGAAATCTCCGCGAAGCGGCTCTGATCTACGAAGTTGTCGAACAGCGGGAGGCCATCGTGCGCAGTGTGATGACCAAACGCCGTGCCGCCGTAGCACGCCGCCCCTGGCAAATCATCACGCCTGATCCGGACGATCCGCGGGCGGCAGCACACAAAGAGACGCTGAAATACTTTTACAACAACCTCACGGTGACGGATGCCACAGACAGGAACGTGCGCACCGGCGTTTCCGGACTCTTGCGCCAGATGATGGACGCAGTGATCCAACGCTACGCGGTGCATGAAATCCTCATGCGGCAGACGGCGGATGGACTCACGGCGGAAATACGCCGCGTGCCGCTGTATTTCTTTGAGAACCGCACCGGATCGTTGCGCTATACCGGCATCCAAAACATGACCGAGGGCGTTCCGCTGGAAAAAGAAGGCTGGATGATCACCACAGCACCCGGCTTAGGGGAAGCGCTCGCCATCTGCTATCTCTACAAGCGGATGGGGCTGCAAGACATGCTGGCCTTCTCGGAAAAGTTTTCCGTGCCCGGAGTGCTGGGCCGCACCTCCGCCGCAAAGGACAGCCCCGAGGGCGAGGCCATGCGCGACAGCGTGCTGGCCTATGCCAGTGAATATGTGGGTCTGGTCTATGGCGACGATGGGAGAATCAAAGATCCCATTCAGGTGATACAGACACCGGGCGGGGACACGCTACCGCAAATGTCGATCGTGGAATACATGGATCGCATGATCGCGATACTGGTTCGCGGCGGGGACCTGTCCACCGTTTCCCGGCAAGGCGGTGTCGGCTCCAACTCCCAAAAAGGTGAGGCCGCTTGCCTGCTGCAAGACGACTGCGCGATGGTTTCAGAGACGCTGCAAGCCCAGCTCGACCGCCTGGTGATCCGCGAGGTTCACGGCGACGACCAGCCAGCCGCCTATGTGGTCATCAAATCGCCCGCCAACCGGGATCTGCAACACGAACTCGCCATCGACGAAGGGCTCGCCCGCCAAGGCGTCAAGCAAGACCCCGCCGCACTGGCGGAGCGCTATGGGCGCACCATGGCCCGCCCGGCCGGTCGGCGCTTGCCCTAACACCTATCCCAACAAAGACGCATTTTTGAAATTCATCATAAATTCATTGATCCTTCGCGCCCGCAGCAACCCGGCAGCCGCTCGGGAGTCGGACGTATGCCACAGGCGCTTTAGTTTTTTCGTTAGCTATTGGGCGCATGAGGCACGGCAACACCAGGTTGCTGCGGACGCGGGGGATCAATGAAATCAACCAATCTACCATAAACCAAACTACATGAAAAAGAACAGCAAGCCGCCTGTCGGCAATACCACCCCCGAAGCGATTTTCCTTGGACTTCCCCACAACTTGGGAGAATTCCGCGAAGCCGTCTCCCTCCTGTCCACCGCACCGGGCAATCCTGATCCCTCATGGGCAGCCGCCGGAGCGCCTCTCCGGGCGCACTTGATAGCATGGTGTGAAGTGACGGAGGCAAAGGCCGCCGCCAGCCTCCGAACGCCTGGCAATCAAACCGACCGCCGCAATGCGGAATGCTCGCTTGCCCTGGCATCGGCCAACCGCAAGCTGGTCCCGCAGATCGAGGGCCTGGCGCAGCGCATTGCCAGCCGTGCCGAATCCGGCGCCGCTGAAAAACGGGAGCGGGATGCCGTGGAGGAAATCGCAAACCATGAGTTCCTTGAACTCCGGGCGCGCGACATTCGCAACCCGGATGGATCATTGCCGCCATTAGACCAGCTCGACAAGGCTGCCCGTCTCGAGCGGGCGATCGACGCTCTCAGTGGGGTATCTCGCGATAGTCGCGATGAATTTCTCCGCCAGAAACTCGAACACCTCCAAATTGAAGGCGTAATTGTCGGCGAAATCACCATCGAGACAGTCAACAACCGGATCAAGGAACTTGAGGCCGAGCACGTCCGCGAGTTGGAGCGAGTCAATAACGGACTCAGCGACGATGAAATCAAACGTCTTTGCGCGCTTGCCGGAGAGATTGCGGAACTCGAACAGCAAACCACCGAAGCCACCCGCCGCGCGGATGCCCACAATGCGCAGGTGATTGAAAAGGCGGAGGAAATCAAAGCCTTCGCCGAAACCTCCTTGATCATCGTGGACGCGGTGATCGCAGCGTATGACATCACCCTCAATTCCATTCCCGCCGTCGCATGACCATCAGCGCCGCCAGCCGCTTCAAATAAGCTAACACCCCTTGATTCTCCCCGCCCGGAAATCCCGCTTCACTGAATCGAATCACTCAATCAATCAATCACATGGCACAAGGAAAGAATATCGAGATCAAGATCGCCGTGGTAGGCGCAGATCAGGCCGCCGGGGAGATCCGCAAGGTGGAAACCGCACAAGATGGGCTTGGAACCTCTGGGGAAAGCGCCTCACAGGCCCTCGACGAGGCAGCCGTCAACACGGAAGGGTTCAGAGAAGCCGCTGGTGCGCTTGGTGATGCCCTTGCCAACACGGGCGGCGCTACCGGCGGATTTGGGCGCGCCCTCGTGGCCATGGCCGGTGGGCCAGTCAGTATTGCCATTTCCGCAATCGGGGCCGTGATCGGGCTGATGATGCGCTGGAAACAGTCCTTGGACGATTGGGAAAAGTCACAAAGTGAAGCCGCCGCGTCCTATGCCGATTTCACCCAAGAGATGATCAAATCTCAAAAGGATTTTGAGACGGAAATCGAGTTGAAAGAGCAGGCCGCGCAACGTGGGCGCGAATATGCCGAGGCCATCGCCCAGGCGGCCGGGACGCAGAGCCAGATGAACGAAGCTCTCAAGGCGGAAATCGATCTGTTGAACGAAAAACGAAAGGCAGAGGAGGAAATCGCCGCGGCCAAGGGTGAATTGGAATTGACCGGAGCCGGGGACGACGCGGTGAAGAAAGAAGAGATTCGCAACCGGCTGCGCAAAGAGAAGCAGGCCCGCGAGCTTGCCGGAATTGATGAGGAGCGCGCCAGAAAACAGGACTTGCTAGACCGCAAGGAAGCTGATGCCGGGACGGTGGGAACCAAGGGAAACGCATTCGCTGATGACCTCAAGGCAAGGGCTGCCGCCGCCGCTGCGGAACTGGCGGAGAAAGAACGATTGGCGAAATCCCTGCGCAAGACGCAGGAGGATAACAAAGCCGTCTCAGAGGATGATTCCGTGCCGTTCGATCAAAGACGGGTGGCGGCGCGGGCGGGTGGCGTAGTGGGCAGGCGTGCAGATGCGCTTGACGAGGAAATCAAGACGCTCGCACCGCAGGCCAAGGACCTTGCCAAGCAAGCCGAGGATGCTAGGGCCACCGTCAAGAAAGAGGTGGACGGCATCGTGGCAGAGATGAACCGCCTGTTTGAGCAAATCCAGAAACTTGATCGCGACAAAGCGACCAAGACTGAGGTTTTCAACACCAGGGATCAGGCCGGAGCCCTCCGCGTTGATCAGGTCCGCGGGGCCGATAAGGAAAAGCGGGACGCCGCCACACAAAAGGCGGAAGAGAAAGCCAAGCGCGACGCGGAGATGGCAGAAAGAGACCGGGTGCGCCGCGAGACGGGCGGCCGCAATCTGGAAGCCAATGCCGTGCCTTTCACCAAAGAAGCCGCCGATGCCGCGCGCGGCCTGGGAGCGAGGAGCGGAATCACGGATGGACTTGAGAGGCTGGGGCAATGAAGTGGTCCCCTGAGCGGAGCCGGGTGCGGGCGGATTTTAGCTATGGTGCATGAGGGGCGGGGTGGCGGTGTTTTTGGTGTTTGGTTGGGTGTGGTTCCGCCCTTGGAGGAAAGTTGTCCACAAGGTTCCGAGGCGAG
>JBGSUP010000514.1:0-8232 GCA_041753485.1 Akkermansiaceae bacterium | reverse complement strand
TTGGCTTGGTGGTGGATGCCGCTAATGAGGAAATCGTCGGATACTACGCCAGATATGGCTTTCTTCGCGTGGTTCCGGCGGGTTTGCGGATGTTTCTGCCAAGAGTCTCGCTGGAGGCTGGCACAGAGATTCAGTTAGGGTGAACGGCATCCATGGATCAAGCAGTTCGTCCCGGTGACCCAAGAAGGGGCAAAATGGCCCAGAATGAACCAAAGATCAAAAATGGCGGATGGGCTGGGTAGCCCTCGGATGGTGGGGTATCTATTGATTTCATAGGATTCTTTGGGTCAGTGGATTTTCCGGGTTGCCCAGAATGACAGGCATCGACAGGTGAGTTTTTCAGAGCCGGAGGCACAGCCGGAGTTAGACCGCCACCCACAACTGAACCGTGGTCAAATCCGTCGGAAAAACCGCCATTCTGTTCCGAATGGGCGGATGGATTTGAAACCCGCTCGCTTGAACCCTGCTTCCTGGAAATCCGGTGGCTGGCTTGGCTGATGAGGTTGTCGTCCATCCGTGACATGTCTGCCACATCGGCGGGTCCGATCAAGATCGGATTGCTTCTCTTTTTCAAATCATTCGGCACGGCCAGCGCCATCGATTGGAGAGTGTGATCATGCCAAGGCGCACGTTACATGTCCCCGCAGGCAGGCAACACGCGTGATCAGCACGCAGCGGGATGCTTGGTGATGCGGAGGGATGATCTTCGGGAGGGAGTTTTGCCAGTGGCACAGAGACGAGAATGGGTTTCGATAATCCATCTGTCACTCTGTAATGATTTCCAGCGGATCACGCCAGCGCAGGTCAGTTTCTCGATAAAAGGAGTCCCCATCTGTCATGATTCACAAATACGTTATTGTTAGAATTGCACCAGCAAACAAACTTTCGAGAAAACCAACAAAACTATCCTGTTTATTTCATTAGGTTGTATTTCATAAACAAAAAAATGGTTCTTCAGCAGAATTTGTGTGGATTTTGAGCCGTGAACGGGCCGTGAAGGTGGCTTGATGCTCGCTCCTCGCCACTGTCAAGCGGGCCGGCGGCATAAAATTTGGTCATCTGGCGGACTACGGCCTCGGCTGGCGATTTATACGCCCGCCCGCTTGACAGCGGCTGCGGGCTGCGCCCGGAGACCGCTATGGGTTTTGCGCGGCAAAACCCTTCGGCTTTTGCAGATTGGATGCGGCGTTTTGCCGGGGCTTGCGAATGGCGGCCACGGATGTTGGATGGGGTTGTCACACAACAAACAACCCCGCAACCGCCATTCAACTTACCGTTAAAACACTGCTGCGTAATGTGCAAGACCTTGCCGGTTTTGCCCGCGTAGATCGGAACTGTCACCGATCCATGGCGAACGATGGAATGAGGTCCATTGGGTTTCTCTGCTTTGGCTTTGGCTTTCTTGTCCGTTCTCAGAATTTTGTCAGACATGTGTGGTGTAGGTTGTCAACCGACCATCGGAACACGCCTGCTAGAGTCTCCCAAGGCATTGATTTTACGCGCATTGCGCGTGCAAGCCGCTTGGAATTTGATGGCTCTTTCGGCAAAGTCCCGTGACATTGGTCTTCAATGCCCCAGTGGCCGCGACTCAGCTCCAAGAGTTTCTTTGCGTCGGGTGGCAGACTGGTCAGCCAGTAGCGGTCTTCTTCGGCTCTGCTTGCGAGCCATCCGGCCCGCATCATTTAAACAGTTGTTTCGCGCAAGCCTGAATTAATACCAAAATGAGGTGGCCCTGTGATCCCCGGAGGATTTTCGTTTTTGCGATGTTGTCGGGTGCTTTGCGGGCGGTATGGTTTGCGCGTAACACGGACGTGGCCACGATTCCAAAGGAAAGCATTGAACAGGTTCTCAGCGCGACGGATATCGTCGATCTGATCCAGTCGTATGTGCCCTTGAAACGCGCCGGTTCGCAGTTTCGGGCGAATTGCCCGTTCCATCACGAGAAGACGCCATCGTTTTACGTCAATCCGGCGCGGCAGTCGTTCCATTGCTTCGGCTGCGGCAAGGGTGGGGACGCGATCGCGTTCGTGCGCGATTACGAAAACCTGCCGTTCATGGAGGCGGTGCGCAAACTGGCCGGCCGTGCGGGCGTGCAGATCCGCGAGGAAGAGTCGGATCCGGAGGCCGATCAGAAGCGCAAGAGCAAGGGCCGCATCCTCGACCTCCACCGCGAGGCGGCGGAGTTTTTCCATGGCTTGCTGCTCAAAGCACCCGAGGCCGCACATGCCCGCGACTACATTAAATCGCGCGGCTTCGGCAGGGAGATGGCGGCTAACTGGATGATCGGCTGGATGCCGGAAAACGCGCGGACATTCCTCGATTGGGCGCGCTCGCGGAAATTCAGCGGCCGCGAGTTGGTCGATTCCGGAATTTGTTATCTCCGCGAGGAGGGCGACGCGGCTTCCGGCATCCGCGTGCGCTTCCGTGACCGCCTGATGTTTCCGATACGAAACGAGATCGGCGATGTGATCGCATTCAGCGGCCGCCAGCTGCGCGAGGACCCAAACAGCGGGAAATATGTCAACTCGCCGGAAACCTTCGTTTTCCGCAAATCCAAGGTCCTCTATGCCCTGGACCGTGCGAAGAAACCCATCCTCAGGGAGAAGGCGGCGCTGCTGTGCGAGGGCCAGCTCGATGTGATCTCATGTCACGAGCTCGGCGTGGATCACGCGATCGCGCCGCTGGGCACGGCGTTCACGCGCGAGCATGCGCGGCTGCTGCGGCGCTACACGCATCATGTGCTCGCCTGTTATGATTCGGACAAGGCGGGCGTGGCGGCCTCGGAGCGGCTTTTCCGGGAACTTGCGCCGGAGGGGCTGTCGATGCGGGTGGTGTGCATGCCCGCCGGGGATGACCCGGACACCTATCTCAAGAGTCACGGGGTGGAGGGGTTTCGCAGCTTGCTAGCCGAGGCGAAGGAGTTCTTTGATTTCAAACTGGAATACGCGCGGGGCCAGGGACTGCTGGAGGCCGCCGCCGGCCGGACCGCCGCGCTGACCGAGTGCGCCGAGATTCTCGCCCTGATGGGCGATGTGGCCGCGCGGGAGAATCAGATCAACTCGGTGGTCGCCCATTTGCAAACCTCGTCGAGTGCCCTGCGCCAGGAAATCGCCAGGTTGAAATCCAAACCGCAGCGGGCGGCGCGTGAAAATCCCAACTCGGAAGAGCATGCTGAAGCACCCGCCGGGCCGACCCCGCTGCACCGGATCGTGGCCTTCCTCTGTCATCTCGCGCTGAGCTCGGCACCCGCGCAGTATTTGTTGGGCGAGCAGTTCGAGACACTGCACGAGGCGTCGCGCTGGCTGGAGGGAATTCCACTGCTCGAAGCGATTCTCGCCGCGGCCCCGGATCCGGGTTCCAACGCGGCGGTCAACGCCTTCCTTGGCCAACTGCCGGAGCCGGACCGCCTGGCGCTGACGCGCGATGTGGTGTTGGAGGGTGCGCCGGAGGATGGCATGCTGGCGGCGGAACACGCGCTGGCCTTGCTCTCTGGCACGGTGCTCCAGCGACGGGATGCGGCGGTAAAGGCCGCGCTCAAGGAGCCGGGGTTGGCCACCGCGAGGATGGTCGAGTTGTTGGAGGAGGCCAAGGAAATCAGTGGCCTGCTGCGTGGCATCGGCCAGCGCTCTGAGTTTGACGACGAGTTGCCGGCCCCGACCTTCCGGCCGAAGCAACCGGAGTGGAAAAAGCGCGGCGGCAGGCTGTGATAGCCGAGTCTGGCAACCGCCGCCCGCAATCGCGCTGTCAGCGTGAAGTCCCTGACGCAGCTCGCTCTCCAGTCGGGACCTGCGGATGTGATTGGATATGGAATATCGCGGCGGTGGTCGAATTTTCCCTTGCCAAGTCGTGGGGCATTCCCTAACTCCCGCTTCCCCGTTTGCGCCGCCAAATCACCAACGAAGATCCCGGGGAAATGCACATGCGGCGGGTCTTCAAGAATCGCCCGTCCTGAATCAAGGCGGGAAACCAAGCATCCAATGATCAACGAACTCGTTAATGAAATGGTGGACGCCGGCGTCCACTATGGCCACCAAACCAAGAAATGGAATCCGCGCATGAAACCCTTCCTCATGAAGGACCGCGGCGGAATCTACATCATCAACCTGGAGAAAACCGTCCAGCAACTCGATAAAGCCGCGGAATTCCTCGGTGAACTCGTCGGCAAAGGCAAAAAAGTGCTCTTCGTGGGCTGCAAGCGCCAGGCTCAGGACGCCATTCGGGAGGCTGCGGAAGCCACCGGCCAGCACTATGTCAACCACCGCTGGCTCGGCGGCATGCTCACCAACAGCGCCACCGTCCGCAAGTCGGTCGAGCGCCTCAAGTATCTCGAAACCATCGAGAAACAGCCGGAGTTCAAGGCCATGTCCAAGAAGGAACTCGCCGCCCTCGGCCGTGAGCGTGAAAAGTTGCTGCGCAACCTGCGCGGCGTGCGCGACATGGACAAGAAGCCCGACGCCGTGGTGATCGTGGACTCCGCCCGCGAAACCATCGCCGTCGCCGAAGCCCGCCGCCTCAACATCCCGATCGTCGCCCTGGTGGACACCAATGCCGATCCCGCTCTCGTGCAATACCCGATTCCGGGCAATGACGACGCCATCCGCTCGATCCGCATCATCCTCCAGAACCTGGTGGATGCCATGGTCGCCGCCCGCAAAAACTGACTTGCTTTCAGAATGCGGGCGTCCTGTCTCACGACGGGCCGCCCGTTTTCATCTCCACACCTAACAACAATTTCCCATGATCACCGCATCAATCGTCAAAGAACTCCGCGACAAGACCAGTGCCCCTATGATGGACTGCAAGAAAGTCCTCACCGAAACCAACGGCGACCTCGAAGCCTCCATCAAGCTCCTCCGCGAGCGGGGCATCATGAAGTCCGCAAAAATGAGTGATCGCGCCGCCAACGAAGGCGTCATCACCGCCCGCGTCAACGCCAACAACAACTCCGGAATCCTGCTCGAACTGAACTGCGAAACGGATTTCGTTTCGAAAAACGACAGTTTCCAAGCTTTCGTCGGCAGCCTCGCCGACACCCTCGCCGCTTCCAGCGCCCCTGACCTTGATGCCGCTCTTGCCTTGCAAATCGACGGGCAAAGCATCGAAGACACGGTGAAAGCCAAGGTCGGAGAAGTCGGTGAAAACCTCCAGTTCCGCAAATACGTCCGCTACGATGCGGCCCAGGGCGGCGTCATCGCGTCCTACATCCACCTCGGTGGCAAGGTCGGCGTGCTACTCGAAGTCGGAACCACCAAGCCGGAAACGGCCGGCACCGATGTATTCAAGGAACTCATCCGGGACCTCACCCTCCACATTGCCGCTTGTGCGCCGAAGGGTCTCTCCCGCGAAGACATTCCCCAGTCGGTGGTGGACAACGAACTCGATATTTTCCGTGCCCGACTTGTCGCGGAAGGCAAGCCCGCCAACATCATCGAAAACATCCTCAAGGGACAGATCGGCAAGTTTTTCGCCGAAAGCTGCTTTCTTGAACAAGCCTTCGTCAAGGACACCGCGATCAAGATCACCGGCCTGCTCGAAGCCAAGGGCAAGGAACTCGGTGACACCTTGACGGTCACCCGCTTCGTCCGCTTCGGCCTTGGCGAGTGATTCCTAACAAGCCTTTTTTGAAACGCCCGCCTCCGCACCGAGGCGGGCGTTTTTTACGCAGCTATGGCTCCTCCAGCAACTTCGCGCCCAACCGCTTCATGCATCCATGGAAATCAACGGCAAGGAGAAATCAAGAAAAATATTTCTTGAATTATGGGCGCGCCCATGCTTGGGTGGCTTTGTCATGAGTCACACCGCAACAGTATTCACTCCCCCCGGCACACCGATGCCGGACCGCACCGTCGGCGAAATCGTCGCCGAAAACCCACCGCAAGCCCGTGTTTTCCAATCCTACGGCATCGATTTCTGCTGCCAGGGCGGACGCACCCTGCGCGAAGCCTGCACCATGAAAGGCATCGGCCTTGAAGCGGTGATCGAGCAACTCGAAGCCGCGAATGCGGAAAAAACCGCACCTGAAAACAACCCGGCGCTGCTGCCGCCGGTGGAGTTGATCGAATACATTGTGGACAAGCACCACGCATATCTCCGTTCCGAGCTTCCACGCATCCATGCCATGGCCGAGCGCGTGGCCAGGGTCCATGGCGGCCACACGCCTTCGCTGGTGGAAGTCTATCAGGTCTTCTGCGTGATGGCGGCGGAACTCGACAGCCACATGATGAAGGAGGAGCGGATTCTGTTCCCGGCGATTCATTCCCTTTGCGCTGGAGACGCGGCCGTGATGCCGCTCGACGGCCCGGTGGCCGTCATGCTCCAAGAGCACGACGACGCCGGCGGAGCACTGGCGCGCATGCGCGAGTTGACGAATGGTTTCACCCCGCCACCCGAAGCCTGCAACACCTACCGTGCGTTGTTCGCCGGTCTTGCCGAACTGGAGGATGATCTCCATCACCACATCCATCTGGAAAACTCGGTATTGTTTCCTCAGGCCATGGCCATGGCCTGCTGAATGAAGCGGCAGAATAACCGGCTTGAGTGTCGTCCGGGCCGCTTGATGGGGAGAACCACGGACGCTTGTTAGAAATACTGGCAGTGATCGGCGTTGAGGCACCTCTCGCGCAGGAACCATCCCGGATCGACGATGCCGTCGGCTTCCTCTATCAGGTCGGACTCCGCGACATCAAAGGTCATCGCCGCGTATTTGCAGCCATGGATCCGCACCTTGCCGGTCTGTTTCACCGCGGCGAGGAAGTCCCGGAGATCAGTCGGTTCGCCATCGCGTTGGAGGCGATCGTGCAGCCATTGCTTTTGCGCGGCATGGCCGGGACTCATGGCCACGGATGCGAGACCAGGCCCGGTGAGCAGGCGCACCGACCAGAGGGTGAAGAGCATATCGACCTCCACGCCCTTGCGGGCTTCGAGAAAGGCGAAGGTCAGCGGCGTGAGGATCCGGTCGAAGGCGTCTTCGCGGACGACAATCGCGAGTTTTTCGAGGGTTTTCATGGTTTGACGAGGTAATAGTAGTTCTGGATGTCGTGGGGGAGCGTGTGGCGTTCGACCTGGTGGAATCCGGCGTTGTTGAGGAACTCGCGGGTCATGGTTTCGCCCCACATCGCGCCGACGCCAAGTCCGCCCTGGGCGAGCGAAACGGTCATGCAGTGGGTGCATGACAGGCTGTAGAGCAGTGTGCCGATCAGATGCCCGGTGTTTGCCGCGACGTTGCTCGATGCGCCGATGTCCTGCATCAGGAACAGCCCGTCCGGCCTGAGCGCGCGGCGAATGCCGGCCAGCACGTGGTCGGGACGCGCCTGGTCGTGGATGGCGTCGAAGGCCGTGATCAGGTCGAAGCCACGATCGACGGCGAGATCCGCGACGTCTCGCACTTCGAAGTGGGTATTGCGCAGGCCGAGATCCCGAGCGAGGGCGCGCGCCTCGGCCACGGCCTCGGCCGAGAGCTCGTAGCCGGTGAAGCGACTGGCCGGGAAGCGTTCTGCGAGGGCGTGGAGCACGCGTCCGCTGCCGCAGCCGACGTCGAGTACGTCGAGACCGCGCTCGAGGGCCTCCGCGAGGCCCGGAACGAGCGGCAGCACGCCGTCGAACAGCGCCGCGACGATGGTCTGGTCGCTGTCCTCCGCCATGACCTGGTGGAAGCGGTCGTAGGAGGCATACGGCACGCCGCCGCCGCGCTCGAAGCACGAGAGCACCTCGTCCTCGACGCGCGCCAGGAGCGGAATCCACTGCGCGGTCGCGGCGAGATTGTGCGACGAGGTCTCGCGGCACAACGCAGCGGCGTGCTCGGGCGGGAGTCGGTAGCGGCACTCGGCGGCGTCGTAGTCGACGATCGCTGCGGTCACCATCGCGCCCAGCCACTCGCGGACGTAGCGCTCCTGGAGGCCGGCCGCGTCGGCAATGACCCGGCTCGTCTCGAAGTCGAGTCGGCGCATCGCATCGAAGAGACCCGCGCGGTGGCCGAGCGACAACATCAGCGCGAGGGCGCCCCCGTTGAGGATGCCGAGCACCTGCTCGGCGAACGCGTCCGCGCGGCGCGTGTCGAAGTCGATGGCGGTCATGGTCGGATCCCTTCTCTCGAGAGAGCGCGGTTCTGTTCAGCAGTGACCCCGTACCCAGGCGAGCGGGCGCGCTGCATCGCCCGACACCGTCGTGCGAAGACCCGAGAACCCCGCGACGCGCAGCCACGACGCGACCCTGTCGGCCGGCAGCCGGGCCGTC
>JBGSUP010000513.1:0-6351 GCA_041753485.1 Akkermansiaceae bacterium | reverse complement strand
GGACATCAGACAATAAGACAACACCCGGCAACCCGTGAACTTCTCACACATCCGCATCAGCATCCGGAAATGCTCGCGTTCATTCACCTCCAACACAAAGTCCCGCCCCACCACCCGCGAGATACAATGGTAAATCGCCGGCTTTGTCGGTGAATCCTTCCAAGGCACAATCCAGCGCCTGCGGTTGTTCCTGTTCATTGATGGAACGGAGATTACCCCACTGCGATCAGGGGCACAAGGGAATTCTCTGTAAAAAGCCTGACTTTAAATTGGGATTTTTAGAAAAGTCTGCCTCTGCACCCGAAGTTCCATCGGTTCGGACAACATCTCGATAATTGGGTCCCTCACCCAAGCCGCCGCGCTTCACTGAAGCCACCCGCTGGGAATGTTCCGCGCGCTTTTCAAGTCATGCGGCGCCGCCCAAGATGCCATCTTCACCCACCCCGCCGAAGCCAGTTTCGCGAGCTAAACTGTTACCTTTTTAGTTACGAAGCGCGCCAGAACGCCCGACTTGAGCCGGAGCCAGTCACAACCATCGTTGAGACCCATGGCGTGGGAGAGTTTCGCGAAGAGCATCGCTGAAAGGTGGCTGAGCACCGTGAAGGAGCAGGCTTTGGTTTCCACGCCTGTCTCAAGGGCGTGGCGCTTGATCATCGAGCTCCTGTGGTTGCGCCTTAGCTTAAATCGCTGTGGAATTCCCTGCGCAAAAATCTGGGTTGGCGCAAAATCCGATATTTCTGTCACCTTTCCTTGCCCCGCCGGGGCCGGTTTGATATGTCCGGCCCATGCTCACAAAAATTGTCGCCGCATGTTTATCCATGCTGCCAGCGATCCTGCTCGCAGCCGAGCCCCAAGCGCTCTTCAACGGCAAAAACCTTAATGGTTGGACCTTCGATGTGATGGATCCCGAGGTGAAACCCGATGCTGTGTGGTCGGTTGCCGATGGACTGTTGGTCTGCAGGGGCCGCCCGCCAGGAGTCATCCGCACGGAGAAAGATTATTCAAGTTACGAACTCACCATCGAGTGGCGCTGGGCACCTGGCCAGAAACCCGGCAACAGCGGCCTGCTCGTGCACGCTTCCACCCCCCGCCAGATGTTCGTCTGGCCGAAGTCGCTGGAAGTCCAGCTCGGCACGGGAAACGCCGGTGACTTCTGGATGATCGGCGAAACCGTCACCGTTGCCAATGCCACCGCCCAGGGCCGCCGTTGGCTGAAACGCCAGGAAAGCACCGAAAAGCCGCCCGGCGAGTGGAACACCATGAAAGTCCGATGCAAGGACGACACCATCACCGTCTGGGTCAATGGCGTGCTCATGAACGAAGGCAGCGGCCTGAGCGCCACCAAGGGCGCGATCTGCTTGCAAAGCGAGGGCGGGGAAATCCATTTCCGCAAAGTCGGGCTCACGCCCATCGAGTGAGGATAGAAGAATCTTACCGCACAGGCGCAGAATTCGCGAAGGACCGCAAAGGAGGGAATCTGGTAACATGGTCAGATCTGATGGGCAAGGAATCCTCACGATTTCATCTTGATCCATCCTCATGCATCTCTGCGTTCCCATGCGGCTTTTGCGGCTTTGCCGTTAAATCATCCTCCTTCAGCGAAAATTCGCGTTGATTCGCTCCCCCATCGCCCGCGAGAGTCGCCGCGCCATGCTCGATATCCGCGTCATCCGCGACAATCCCGCCGCCGTTCAGGAACGCCTCAAGACCCGCGGCGGCGACCATTGGAAACTGGTGGACGCCGTGATCGCCTGCGACGAGGCGCGCCGCAAGGCCGAGACCGAAAAACAACAACTCCAGAACCAGCGGAAAACCATTTCCAAACAAATCGGCATGCTCAAGGCGAAGGGTGAGGACACCTCCGCCATCGAGGCCGAGGTCCGCGCCATCAACGAGCAGATCGCCGCCCACGATGTGGCGGCCGAAGATGCCGCCGCGGAGCAGAACGAGCTGTTGCTCAACATTCCCAACCTCACCCACGACGCCTGCCCGGTCGGCTCGGATGAAAACGCCAACCCGGTTGTCCGCGAGTGGAGCTCCAAGCCGGAGATCGCCGCGCCGAAGGACCATGTCGAACTCGCGCTCCAACACGGCCTGATCAACTGGGACGATGGCACCCGCGTCGCCGGTTCCGGATTCGTCGTCTATCGCGGCAGGGGCGCGCGACTCGAACGCGCGCTCATCAACTTCCTGTTAGACACCCAGGCCGCCAACGGCTACGAGGAAGTCAACGTCCCGCACCTGGTGAAACGCGAGTGCATGGAAGGCACCGGCCAACTCCCGAAATTCGAGGACGACATGTATGGCACCGATGCCGGCGACGATGGCGTCAACAACCTGTTTCTCGCGCCCACCGCCGAGGTTCCGGTGACCAATCTCTACCGCGACACCCTCCTGCCCGAAGCCGGGCTACCGGTAAAAATGGCGGCCTACACGCCCTGTTTCCGCCGCGAGGCGGGCTCCGCCGGACGCGACAACAAGGGCATCATCCGCATGCACCAGTTCGACAAGGTGGAACTGGTGCAAATCGTCCACCCGGACTGCGGATTCGAGGGACTGGAGGAACTCACCGGCCACGCGGAATCGATCCTGCGCAAACTCGGCCTGCACTACCGCGTGATCGAACTCTGCACCGGCGACATCGGATTCTCTTCGGCCAAAACCTATGACATCGAGGTCTGGGCGCCGGGCCACGGCAAGTATCTGGAGGTTTCAAGCTGCTCCTGCTTCACCGACTACCAGGCGCGGCGCATGAAACTCCGCTTCAAGGATGCCGAAGGCAAAAACCGCTTTCCTTACACTCTCAACGGCTCCGGCACCGCGCTGCCACGCCTTTACGTCGCACTGTTGGAGCAGTGCCAGCAGGCCGACGGCTCGATCCGGATTCCGGATGTGCTGGTGCCGTATTTCGGCGCGAGAGCCATCGTGTAGGCGCGTTCGTGGGAACGCGCTGGATTCGGCGGACCATGGGATCATGAACTCGCATTCCGTTCATCTCGGATCCACCATTCCGAGCGGTTTCATGCGATCTCGAGAATCCGGCAGATGCCGCCCGCGATGGTGAAGCGAACATCGCGCCCGCAAAGCATCGCGCCGAAGACGCGCTCCGAATCCTCCGCCCGCACCGCCGGCCGTGGATCGAGCGCAAGCGCTTCGCGAATCACGGCTTGCGCGCGCTCCGGCAACCCGGCGAAGGCCTCCGCCACCTCAGCGGCGAGTTCGACCTCCAGGCGCGGGATTTCATCTGCCGCGAATCCGGCCGCGGCCCCGGGAACCGACTCGGCGTAGGGCAGGTAGGGCTTGATGTCATACACCGGCGTGCCATCCAGCAGATCGACACCACCTAACAACAGCAGCGGCGCTTCTGCGGCAGTGGTGTCGATGCCCTCCAACCGCACCAGCGAGAGGCCGAGCGCGTTAGGCCGGAAAGTTGAACGGCTGGCAAACACACCCACCCGCCGGTTGCCACCGAGCCGCGGCGGACGCACGGTGGGTTTCCAGCCTTGAGCGGCGGTTTCGTGAAAACCGAAAATCAGCCAGAGATGGGAAAATCCCTCGATGCCACGGATCGCCTCCGGGCTGCGATAGGGCTCACGCAAAACGAGTTCCCCCCACGCGCTGGGACAAAGCCCCGGCTGGCGGGGGACGCCGAATTTCCCCCCGAAACACGTGCGGACCATGCCGATCGGATCAAGGGTCATGATCGGAAAAGAACAGCCGCGGCTCAGCGGGTTTTGAAATGCATGCTGGTGCGCAAGACGCCGCCTTCGCGGCGGGAGTGAACGGTGAGTTTGTCCATGTCCTCCACCGCCGCACTCAAGTCGCGGATCTTCTGCTGGTCCACGCCATCAAGCGGGATCGCCTCCTGGTGTTTGGCGAGCAGGTCGAGTGTCTCATTCACAAACACGCGCAGCGGCTGAAAATTCATCACAAACCACAATCCACTGCGTGCCTCGCCGCCCTCAGCGGCCTTGGCGAGCAGATCGAGCGCCTGATTCTTCGAGGTGGAGGCGGCAAACCATTGATCGCCGACGGTCACCGAGGGCACGAAATCATCATTGAAAAACGGCAGCGGGAAAAACCAGGTGGTGTAGTCGTTCTTTTCCGAGCTGATCGGCTTTTGCATCGGGATCTGCTGACCATTCATCTCGCCGATTCTCGCAAGGATGTTGCTGGCGCTGCTGTTCATGCTTTGCCATGCGGAGGCGAGTTTCGCCCGATCAGTGACCGGTGCAACCCAGGTGATGCGGGGGAATTTCGCCTCGTCCACCACCGCCTGGGGCAAGCCCGGGATCGCCGGGACCGAGCCGTTCAAATCGACGATCAGTGCGTTTTCGCCGCCGAGGCCGGCACTGAAATCCCCGCTGAGCGCATCCCACAGCGCCACCGCATCCGGCCGGAATTTTTCGTTGAAGGTGCCGGCCATCCCCATCATGCGAACCATTTCGCCGTCCTTCATCGGAAGCTCGGAAAGCTTCATGGCCATGGCATAGGCCGTCTCCATCAGCGCCTCGAAATAAGCCCGCATCTTCTCATCATAGGCGGCCTCGCCGGTCATGTTGGCGAACATCACCACGTTTCCTCCAGCCCCCAGCGAGGCGAGCCGGTTGTCGGCTTTCCAATCGACCGCGCCGTTATCCGTCCCGCCGTAAGATTCGATCTTGAGTCCATCTTCAAAGAAAACAGCCGTGCCGGTTGACTCGGTGCTGGCAAGCTGGAGCAGGGAGCTTTCGCGCTCGACCACCATGCGCAGCAGCGCCTCGAGATCCCGCGTGTCGCCAAAACCCTCCGATCCCGCGAGGCCATCACGCAGACCACCGGCCATGTCGGACAAGCCACCGGTGGCATCCATCATCTGCGCGATCGAATCCTTGTGACCATAAACCACGGCGGCGAGATCCTTCGAGACATGCGCGTCGCAGAAGGCAAGCGCCTCGGTGGCGACCAGCGACTCACCGATGCCGGGCGCGAACTTGAGATCATCCGCGGATGAGCCGATGAAAAGGACGGCATAGTCACCAAGCGTCCCGCTCAGAACCACCAGGTCTTTTTTTGCAATGGCGGCGAGCAGGCGGTCCACCATTTCGGGTTCAAGCATCGCCTCCATGCCGCTGCGATCACCGGCGAGCGACTCGGAGATTTTGGCCCCCGAAACCCGGTGGCCGATGAATGGCTGGCCGACTTTCTCGACTTCCACGGGTTCGACCCTATCGCCAAACATGCCGAGGTTTTCGGTGAGCCCGGCGAGTTGCTGGGCGGCAGCCTCGCGACCGTCCGGGCTGGTGCGGAAGGCCAGATACATGGGCGGCATCTTCATCTTCTCGAACAGGCCGATGCCGGCTTCCGGGTCCGCCACAAGATCCTTGATCAAATCCGTGCCGTATGGATTCGCCAAGGCCCCCTCCAACACCGCAGCATCGCCGGATTTCGCGGCCTCGGCGAGCGCGGCGGCAAGCGAGCGCATCTGGAAATATCCCATGCGGCGGTAGAGCGTGAGCAAGTTGCCGGTTTGCTCACCCAGGGATTTTCCGAGCGCAATGGTGAACTCCTCGCCGAACAAGGCGGCCGGACCCACAGGGGGCTCGGCATTGGGACTCTCCCCGGCCTCCTCCATGTCGGGGGCGATGCCCATCTCGCCTTGGATGAGTTTCCAGAGATTGCTGGTTTTGATGCGCTTGGCGCTTTTGGAACCGTTGTGGAAGGCCATCACCACTTCCGTTTCCTGCGGCAGATATTGCACGAATCCAAGCTTCGCGGCCCGCTCTTCCGGGCTCAGCGCCAGCATCTTCGCCTCTGGAGCCGGGGTGGGAGTGGGAGCCACAGCGGGCGCCTCCACGGCTGCCGGCACCACGGGAGCCTTGGCCGCCTCCTCCTTCTTCCTGCATGCTCCGAGGGCAAGCATCAGCGCTGGAAACAACCACCAGTTTTTTCGCAGTTTCATGAGGGCGGAAGGCTAAACAGCGCCTCACAGCCCTAGCAAGCCCATAGAAGCCCGGCCCCAGGCGCTGGAAATTCCACCCCTTATTTCATGCGCCGGCATCGTCTCAGGACTTGCCGCAGGCGGCGGGGGCGGTTAAACGCCGATCGTTATGGCTAAGAAACCGGTGGTGCTGATCATTCGCGATGGCTGGGGTGTGAACCCCGGGGGTAAGGCAACAGCCGAAAAAGACGGCAATGCCGTGCTGCTCGCCCACACGCCGTTTCACGACGTGATGCTCGAACAATACCCGAAGGGCTTCCTCAGCGCATCCGGCCTCGATGTCGGCCTGCCACCCGGCCAGATGGGCAATTCCGAGGTCGGCCACCTCAATCTCGGCGCCGGCCGCATCGTCTATCAGGATCTCACCCGCA
>JBGSUP010000512.1:0-6404 GCA_041753485.1 Akkermansiaceae bacterium | reverse complement strand
GAGTGCTTGTCCTGCCTTCACGCTGGCTCCTTCCGCAACAAGGATCTCGATGATTTCCAGTTGGCCGTCCGCTTCGAGCGGGATCTCCATTTTCATGGCTTCCAAAATCAAGGCTGATGAACCGGATGCGAGCATGGCTCCGACTTCGACCTCGATCTTCCAGACGCTGCCGGTCACCGGACTGTCCATCGTATGACAGCCCTCGGGAACGCTGAAAGAAGGCTCGTCCGGGGCTTCATCGGCAGCGGTGTCCATGTTGAGTCCGGCTTCTTCCCAGCGACGCCGCTCTTCCCGGAACGCGGCCTGCTGGGTTTCGCGGAAGGCTTCGATCTCACCGGCGTTTTTCTCCAGAAACGCCTCGTAATCCGCGAGGCGAAACACGGTTTCCTCGATCTCCAGCTTGTGGCGGCCGAGCGGGACGGCCTCTCGCAGCCGCAGCAGTTCCTCGGCGCTCACGGGATGAAACCGGAGATGATCAAAGAAGCGCAGCAGCCACGGATTCCGGAAATCTGATGTTTTCCGCCATCGGTTCCAGACGGGGATCGTGCGTCCGGTGAACTGATAGCCGCCCGGGCCCTCCATGCCATAAATGCACAGATACGCGCCGCCGATACCGACCGCGTTTTCCGGCGTCCAGGTCCGCGCCGGGTTGTATTTCGTGGTCACCATCCGGTGCCGCGGATCAAGCGGCGTGGCGACGGGCGCTCCAAGATAGACATCACCCAGTCCCATGACCAGATAGGAGGCGGCGAAAAACTTCTGATAGACATCGGCGATCGATGACAGCCCGTTGACGCGGCGGATGAACTCCAGATTGCTCGGGCACCACGGCGCGTCCGGCCGCACGCCCTGCATGTAGCGGCGGATCGCCTCCTGTGTGCTCGGATCGTCCCAGCTCAGCGGCAGATGCACGATGCGTGCGGGCACTTCGATCTGTTCCAGCGGCGGCAGCGACAGGATGCCTGCGCGGATTTTCTGCCACAAATCGCAGCGCCCGGTCACCGCGGGATCGAAGTGCACCTGTAGCGAGCGGATGCCGGGCGTGAGGTCGATGATGCCTGCGATGGCTTGCTCCTTCAGCCATTCGTGCACGACGTGGACCTTGAAGCGCAGTTTCAGGTCCAGATGGTGCGGACCGAACTCGATGAGGAAATAGCGGTCTCCAGCACGCCGGACGACAACGGCGTCATCGCCCTCGCCGAAGGAGTCGACGAAACAGGAACCGCGATCGCTCCCGACCGGGTCGGGGAGCCCGTGGCTTTCACCTGCTAGAAACGCCGCGACCTGGTCCTGTCGATCGCGGGCCCATGCCTCATCGACCGGAACGAAGGTGATGCGGTCGCCAGGCCGGACTTGGCCGAGTTTCCATAACTCCGCGTCCACCACCACCACCGGGCAGACGAAACCGCCAAGGCTCGGACCGTCCGGGCCGAGAATGACCGGCATGTCTCCGGTGAAATCGACCGCGCCGATGGCGTAGGCGTTGTCGTGGAGGTTCGACGGGTGGAGCCCGGCCTCGCCGCCATCCGCGCGCGCCCATTTCGGCTTCGGGCCGATCAGGCGCACACCGGTGCGCGCGGAGTTGTAGTGAACTTCCCAAGGCGTGGCGAAGAACGTGTCGATGTCTTCATCGAGGAAGAAATCCGGTGCGCCGTGCGGGCCGTAGAGCACGGCGATCTTCCACTCGTGGCCGATTGGAAGATCGAATTTTGAATTCTGAATTTTGGGTGCTGGATGGGAGGTGATGCCGAGCACATCGCCCGGCAGGAGGGCGCGGCCGAAGGGGCCGCCGAATTTTCCGAGGGTGAACGTCGAACAACTGCCGAGGTATTCTGGGGATTCGATTCCCCCGGCGACGGCGAGACAGGCGCGGGTTCCGGCATTCTCGAAGCGGCCGATTTTCAGCACGTCGCCTGGCTTGATCGGGAAGGCCTCATTCATCGGCACCGGTTCGCCGTTGTTGAGGAGCAAGGCGGGTGCCCCGACCAAGGCGATGGTGGCGGCGGAGTTGAAGCGCAGGGTCGGTCCCGCGACGGTGATTTCCAATCCGGGCGCGCCTTCCGGATTTCCAACAAGGCGGTTTGCGAGGCGCAGCGAGAGTGAATCGAAGGGGCCGGATGGCGGAACACCGACTTCCCAAAAGCCCACGCGGCCGGGCCAGTCCTGGACCGTGGTCATGGTTCCGGCGGATAGCACATCGATGGTGTTTGGCTGATAGATGAAATCCGCCATGTCGCGCATGGCGACACCACCGGCGAGGTAGGGTGCCCAGCGCACGATGCCGCGGAGGTAGCGGAGATTCGTTTCGATGCCGGAGATCTTCGTTTCGTCGAGTGCCTGTTGGAGTTTTGAAACGGCGGCTTCACGCTGCTCCGCGTGAACCATGACTTTGGCCAGCAACGGATCATAGAACGGACTGACTTCCGAACCGGGAACCACCCAGGCGTCGCAGCGCGTCCATTCGGGAAACGCGGCTTCCGTCAGCAATCCGCAACTCGGGCGGAAATTGTGGTTGGGATCCTCGGCATAGACGCGCGCCTGGATCGCGCAGCCATGGGGAATCGGCGCGGTCGCGGGCATTTCCCAGTCCTCATCGAGCGCCAGACGCGCCATCCACTCGACGAGGTCGATGCCGGTGACGAGTTCGGTGACGCCGTGTTCGACTTGCAGGCGGGTGTTGACTTCGAGGAAGAAGAAATCTCCGCGATCCGCGTCATAGAGAAACTCGACAGTGCCGGCGGAGCGGTAGTTCACGCTTGTTCCGAGCTTCACGGCGGCAGTGTGGAGCGCGGCGCGGGTTTCATGTGTGAGTCCCGGTGCCGGTGTTTCCTCGAAGACCTTCTGATTGCGGCGTTGGACTGAACAATCGCGTTCGCCGAGAGCGAGCACCTTGCCCATGCCATCGCCGAAAATCTGCACTTCCACGTGGCGGCCGCGCTCGATGAAGCGCTCGATGAACACGCCGCCGGAGCCGAAACTGCGTTCGCTCAGACGGACCACGGTATCGAACTCGCGGCGAAGTTCGGCTGGATCGCGGCAGACCTTCATGCCGATTCCGCCGCCGCCGGCCGTGCTTTTGAGCATGACGGGAAAGCCGATTTCCATGGCTGCGATCACCGCCGCATCCGCGTCATCGAGCAGGTCCGAGCCCGGAACCAACGGGACGCCCGCCTCGCCCGCGAGGCGGCGTGCTTCATGTTTGAGGCCGAAGGCGATGATCTGCGCGGGAGTGGGGCCGAGCCATTTGACTCCGGCATTCTCGCACATGCCGGCGAAAACGGTGTTTTCGCTCAGCAGGCCATAGCCGGGAAACACGGCGGCAGCTCCGGATGATCTTGCGATCTCCATGAGTTTGTCCTTGAGAAGATAACTTTCCGAAACAGGACCCGGGCCAAGGCGCTGCGCTTCATCCGCGAGATCGACATGGGGCGAGGCATGGTCGGGATCCGAATAGACGGCGATGCTCCGGTAGCCGAGGGATTTGAAAGTGCGGATGGCGCGTGCGGCGATTTCCCCGCGGTTGGCGATGAGGATTTTCATTGGAAAATCAGCACTTCGACCGGTGTTGGATTCCAGCCGTTGCAGGGATTGTTGAGTTGCGGGCAGTTGGAGATCAGGCAGACGACATCCATCTCGGCTTTCATTTCCACATATCTTCCGGGCGCGGAAATGCCATCGGCGAAACTCAGTTGTCCGTCGGGGGTGACGGGCACGTTCATGAAGAAGTTGATGTTGCAGGTAATGTCGCGCTTGCCGAGTTCGACATTCCACTCCTGCGCGCCGCGGATGAAGCTGTCGCGGCAGGCGTGCATGCACTCCTTGTCGTGGGCGTAGCGCATGGTGTTGCTCTCGCGCGAGCAGGCACCGCCCAGCGTGTCGTGGCGGCCGCAGGTATCGGCGGTGATGGTGAGCATGGCCTTGCCTTCGGTGCTCATGAGCCTGGTGCCGGTGGTCAGATAGAGTGCGGACTGTTCCTGGATGGTGCGGTCGGCGCTGTAGCGTTCGGTCGTATTCGCGGCGCTGAAGAACAGGGTGTCCGCCGCCTGGTTTCCTTCGAGATCCAGAATGCGCAGGGTCTGGCCCTTTTTGATTTCATGCACCCACCAGTCGCCGGCGGGGATGAGCTCGCGGAAGACGGCGGCCTCGGGTTTAAAAATGCTTTCGGTCATGATGGTCAGAAGCGGAGGACGTGATAGGTTTCGTTGTTCTCCCAGGCGCGGAGGTTCTCCGCGCGGATGGTCAACGAGGGATCGTCCCGGGCGGGCGGTTCACCGGTGAAAACCTCCAGTTGCAAACGGCGGTGGCGGTAGGCCGGATCGGGGTCGAGCGGATGCTGGCAGGTGTTGAGGATGACGAGCGTGTCCAATTCGAAGCGGAGTTCGATGGAATCGCCGGGTTTCGAGTTTCCGGGAACGAAAGAAAGGTGGCCCTCATCATCCGGGGCGGCCTTGCTGAAGAAATTCAGGTTTGGCACCAGGTCCTTCTTTCCGAGCCCCCATTTCGCAAGTTCGATGAGGAAACAATCACGGCCGTTGCGAAACCAATCGTTGCGGGCCTGCTGGTAGTTGTTAGGCCCGTATTTCGCGAGCACGCGGGCGGCGTCCGAGTGACCGCAGACGGTGTCGTGCCAGCCGACGGTGTCCGCGGTGATGGAGGCGATGAGGCGGCCCATGTCCGAGTGGAGGCAGTAGGGCGCGCGGAGATGGAAGATGTGCTGGCCCTTCAGCGTGTCCGGCATGTTGTAGCGCTCGGTCCGTTCGTGAGCGTTGTAGAGCAGCATGCCGACGTTGGCACCGCCGTCGGAATCGGTGAGGCGGAGGCGCTTGTGGCGCGAGATCACGCCGGACCACATGCCTGCGCCGGGCAGTGTTTTTGCGAAGATGCGGGTCATGCGGATTTGCCGTTGGTTTTGGCGTGAAGTGGCGGAATGAGGTGGGGTGTCAGGGTGAGGTGGGCGGTTTTCACACACTTGCAGGTGATGAGTTTGTTGGCGATTTCCCGGAGCCTGCGCGCGGGGCCCTGCATGAGAATGACTTCCAGGACGTGGTCATCCTCGAGCAGGACATGTTGCGAGGATATCACCTCCGCGATGTGTTCGCGGAAGATGCGCGAGAGGTCGCGCAGCAGGGCGCTTTTGGATTCGTCATAGACCACGCTCAATGAGCCGGCCATGACCTGGATGCCGAGTTTTCCCAGATGCTGGGCGGCGTGGAGGTGGATCATTTCGCAAACGGCGCGCGAGCGGTTGTCAAAACCACGCTCCTGGACCAAGCGGTCAAGCTCCTGATAGGCGTCCTCCGGCATTGAGACGGTGATTCGCCGGAGTCCTTCGCCGGTGCTATCGCTGGCCATGCCGGAATGGAAGCACACGCAGTGCCGGGTGTGAGATAAAAATCATTTCCTCATACTTTTCCGGGCCAGCGGCGGGCGATTTCCGTGCCCATCCAGCGGTTGAGCTCCCTCAGGTTTGCTGCAGGGATGCCGGTGGCGGGGTGTGACTGAAGGTAGCCGTCCGGGCCAAACTCCGGAGTGATGGTGAAATCCGCCGCTCCCAGTGAGCGATGGTGCATGGCCACGGCATCCCAGAGTGAGAAATGCGCCTCCGCCTCCCTGGTGTATCGGGCGGCTCTCGGATCGGGAACCTGCGGTCCCTGATCATAGCCGACCCTCGCGTGCAGGTGGCCGACCCGGGGCAGAATGCGCTCGAACATCCCGGTTTCCGCAGCAACAAGACGTTCGCAAACGACGCACCAGTGCGAGACATCCAGCGTGAGCGTGAGATCCGGAAATTCACTCAAGAGCTCCATGGTGCGGACCGGATGAAACGTCGGTCGCGACCGGTGGGTTTCCACACAGATGGCGGCCCCTGCTCGCGCCGCGATTTCGAGAAGCCGGGCGAAAAAGCGGCAGCTGGATGAGAAATCCCACAGATCGGACCCGGCGAGCACGGAGATGCGGAGCGGATCGCAGGCCAGCGCTTCATCGAGCTGGCGCTGGAAGTCATCGAGGTGCGCTTGTGGCGAAATCATGGCCCCGGGGACATACGCGCCCGGGTCGCAGCCGGTGACGATTTCCGCGATGATCTGTTTGCCGACGTCGTGGGCGGCTGTTGCGAAACTCCCCGCAAGGCGCGCTTCAACGGCCTCGAAGCCCCACTCGACCGCGAGATCCAGCGCTTCAAGGGGCGAAGCCTCGTTTCCCCAACAGGACACGGCGCGGATCGGTTTCATGCGGGATCAAAGGCGAGGCGGAAACCGAGATCATCCTGGCAACAGTCCGCCGGGCGCGGATGGCGGGCGGACAGGCGCAGCAGCCGGGGCAGCGCGTCCCACCCGGCCGAGCGCACGACTTTCAACGCACTACCTTCATTCTGATAGAACCCGCCGTCGTCCGGGACTCGCGCG
>JBGSUP010000511.1:0-6130 GCA_041753485.1 Akkermansiaceae bacterium | reverse complement strand
GTTTCCGCTGGTTGGATTCAAGGATGCGCTCGCCCGCCTCGATGCGCCGGAACGCGCGGGCAAGGTGCTCTTCACGCCGTGACCATGGTCCACAACTCCACCATCCGCATCCGCACGCGGGGCAAGGGCACTTTCGAAATCACCGGCGAGGTGCGGCGCGCCATCGAGCAGTCCGGCATCCGCGACGGCATCGTCACCGTGTTTGTGCGCCACACCAGCGCCAGCCTGGTGATCATGGAAAACGCCGATCCCTCCGCGCGGCGCGACTTGGAGATGTTTTTCGAGCAACTCGTGCCGGAAACCACGCCGTGGTTCATTCACACGCTTGAAGGTCCGGATGACATGCCCAGCCACATCCGGATGGCGCTCACCCGCACCAGCGAGACGATTCCGATCCACGACGGCCGGATGACCCTCGGCAGCTGGCAGGGCGTCTTCCTTTTCGAGCATCGCTCGGCCCCGCACCAGCGCGAGATTGCCATCACGGTGATGGGCGAGTGACTTGTGGTCACACGTAGTGAAGCTCGCGGGCCTTGGCCTCGATCGCTTTTTCGTTGTCGAGCAGCTCCTGGATGGGATCCCAGCGGCCGGAGACGAGGGCGTCGCGCGCGGAGTCCGGCATGGTCACCGGGAAATCAAGGCCACCGGAAGTGGTGACACGGAGTTTGTCCACATCGATGGTCACTTGCATGGCTGGTTCGGCCTCGATGGCCGCGCGGAGTTTCGCGATGTCGGTGGCGCTGGCGATCACGCATGGCATGGCGAGCGTGGTTGAATTGCCGAAGAAGATCTCTGCGAAGGACTCGGCGATGACGCCGTTGAAGCCGTATTTACGCAGCGACTGCGGCGCGTGTTCGCGCGACGAACCACAGCCGAAGTTCACGCCGGCGACCAGAATCGAAGCACCGGCAAAACGCGGGTCGTTGAGCGGGTGATCGGTTTTTTCACCGGTTTCCGAGTTGAAACGCACGTCGTAGAACGCGAACTCGCCGAGTCCATCGAAAGTGACGCATTTCATGAAACGCGCCGGGATGATGCGGTCGGTATCAATATCCGCGCCGGGAATGAAAACCGCGCGGCCGGTGACTTGTTTGACGGGTTCGAGGGGCATGATCGGGAGATTTGAGATTTGAGATTGGAACGATCAGTCTTCAATGCGGTTAAGATGATACCACGGGCGCTGGACGTCCTCGGGGAACGGGTTGGACTGATAGAAAACGGCAAGCGGTGCCGCGTAGCCGACGGATTCGAGGCGGACGATGGTCTCGAACAGTGTGTAGAGGTTGCGTTTCCAGCGTTGCGAGCGCCGGAAAACCAGAATTTCCGGCCAGTCCTGCTCGATCAGGACGATTTCCTCAACGGTGGGAATGCGCTTGTAATTGGTGAGCTTGTCGGTGCGGTCGATGCGCGAGGTGGAATCGGAGAGCACCTCGATGATCAGCTTGGGATTGTGAACGACATGGGAATCGTCGTCACCCGGCTCAAAGGCGACAAACACATCGGGGTAGTAGTAGGCTTCGCCGATGTCGTCGGCAATCTGGACCTTCACCGCCTCGATATAAGTCCGGCACGGGCCGCCGCGGAGGTGGCTTTGCAGATTGGATGCGAGATCCAGACAAATCTCGTTGTGCCTGCGGCTTGCTCCAGCCATCGCATAGACCCGCCCATCCATGAACTCATGGCGCGTTTCGGAGTGGAGTTCCCCTTCGAGATACTCGGCAGCGGTGATCGGCAGCTTGTGGGCGGCGGTGCTCATGTCAGGGAATCTAGGCCACCGCCACGGCCTGCTCGATATGGAAAAGCTCGCGGGCGTCCGAGACATGGCCGTTGATGGCGGCGGCGGCGACCATCACGGGCGACATCAGGATGGTGCGGCCGGTGGGCGAGCCCTGGCGGCCTTTGAAGTTGCGGTTCGAGGACGAAGCGCAGAGTTGGTCGCCGACGAGCTTGTCGGGGTTCATTGCGAGGCACATCGAGCAACCGGCGCCGCGCCACTCGAAGCCGGCATCGGTGAAGATTTTCGGCAGGCCCTCCTGTTCGCACTGGATGGCGACGATCTGTGAGCCCGGGACCACGATGGCCTGCACGCCGGCGGCCACCTTGTGGCCTTGAATGTATTTAGCCACCTCGCGGAAATCCGAGATCCGGCCGTTGGTGCAGGAGCCGATGAAGGCCACATCGATTTTCACCCCTTTGATCGGGGTGCCGGGCGCGAGTTTCATGTAGGCAAGCGCTTCCTCGATGGTGGCTTTCTCTCCGGGGGTCTTCGCGTTTGCCGGGTCCGGAATGGTTTCGGAAACGGAGATCCCGTGATCCGGGGAAATGCCCCAGGTGACGGTGGGCTCGATGTCCGCGGCGTTGATTCTGACGATATCGTCGTAGTGCGCGTCCTTGTCCGAGGCGAAGGACAACCAGCGCGCGGCGGTGGCGTCGAAGTCGCCCATGTCGACATACGGGCGGCCCTTGAGATAAGCCACGGTCTTGGCGTCCGGGTTGACGTAGCCGCAGCGGGCGCCGCCTTCGATGGACATGTTGCAGACAGTCATGCGTTCTTCCATCGACATCCGGTCGAAGACATCGCCGGCGTATTCATAGCAATATCCGATGCCGCCCTTCGCACCTAACAGGCGAATGATGTGGAGGATGACATCCTTGGCATAGACACCGGGGCGGAGGTCGCCGTTCACCTCGATGCGGCGGACTTTCAGGGCTTCCAGCGCCAGCGTCTGCGAGGCGAGCACGTCGCGCACCTGGGTGGTGCCGATGCCGAAGGCGATCGCGCCGAACGCGCCGTGGGTGGCGGTGTGCGAGTCGCCGCAGGCGATGGTGGTGCCGGGCTGGGTGATCCCTTGCTCCGGCCCGACGACGTGGACGATGCCTTGTTTCCCGGAGGCAAGATCGAAGTAGGTGACACCGAAGTCATCCGCATTCTTGCGCAGCGCCTGCATCATTTCCGCAGCCAGCGGGTCCTGCGGCGCGTCCTGATCGATGGTTGGCACGATGTGATCGACGGTGGCGAAGGTGCGTTTTGGAAATTTCACTTTCAGCCCGAGATCGCGGAGCATGCCAAAGGCTTGGGGCGAGGTCACCTCGTGGATGAGGTGGGTGCCGATGAAGAGTTGAGTGCGACCATCGGCCAGCGTGCCGACAGTGTGAGCGTCCCAGACTTTTTGGAAGAGGCTTTTTCCCATGGTGAAGATGCCGCCGGGGTTGGCGGCGGGGCGGAAAGCTGCACGGCGCGCGCGGACTTGTCAAAGCTCATCGGATTTCAGCCCGCCGGCAGGAGTTCGGAAGCCGTGCATGGGTCTTGCATCGGCCTTGCATCGGGGGAAGAAACCGGTTTCCATGCTCATCAGTCTGTGTTGGCCGGGGGTGTCGGCATGCAAGGATCCAATGAGCCGTATCAAGAAACCACTGCTGAAACCCCTGCAATGGCGGTTGGAGTGTCTCGGCCACTCGCTCATCGAGGGCCTCGCCGCCCTGCTTCCCGGGCCTTGGGTATTCCGCATGGGTGAGTTGCTCGGGAGCTTGGCGTGGCACCTTCTGCCGATGCGCCGCAACATCGTCCTGCGCAACCTGCGCATCGCCCTGGCCGGGGAAAATGACCTGCCCGCGATCCGCCGCATGGCCAAGGCCACCTTCCGCCGCAGCGGTGCCAACCTGATTTCCGTGGCCCATACCGCACGGCTCGCACCCGAAAATCTCGGCAAGGTGATCCACATCGAAAACCTGGAACTCCTCGAAAACGCGCTCGCCACCGGCAAGGGGGTCGTTCTCCTGCTCGCCCACATGGGAAACTGGGAACTCCTCAGCCGGCTTGTGCATTTGTTCCCGCCGGGTAGCAAGACCGGCGCCTTCTACCGCCCGCTCAACAACCCGCTGCTCGATGCGCAGGTGCTCGCCCGCCGCCAGGCCGACGGCACGCGGATGTTTTCCAAACGGGATCCCTTTCATCAAGTCACCGGCTTTCTGCGCGAGGGCGGCATCGTCGGCATCCTCGCCGATCAACGGGCAGGCATGCAGGGTGAGGTGGTTTCGTTTTTCGGTCGTCTCACCCGTGCCAGCCCGCTGCCCAGTCTGCTCGCCCGCCGCGCGAAGGCCGAAGTGCTCGCGCTCTCACTGGTCAGCGAGCGGCCCGGCAAGTGGAAGGCGGTGTTTCTACCCGTCGAGAAACCCCACACCACGGCGCACTGCATGGCCGCGCTGGAAGATGCCATGAAGGCCAGCCTGACGGATGTCTTCTGGCTGCAGGAGCGGTGGAAAGTTCATGTCGCCTCGCACACCAGCTTCTGCCAGTGGATCGATGCCTCCCCAGCCACCTCGCAAAAGCGCCACCGCGCGCTGCTGTGGTTGGTCGATACCCCGCACGACTGGAGCTTGCCCGACGCCTGGCGGCATCCGGATCTGGCTTACGAAGTGGCGGTGACGGCCGATTTCGCCGCCGCCGACTGGCTGGCTCGAGATACGCAATTGCATGTTCCCGCGATCTCGCGGGATCCGTCCGTGGCGGAATTGCGCCGGCATCTCAGGGTGTGTGAATTCATGCAGCCCTTGCCGCTCGATTTCATTCTAGCCCCCGTCGCCTCCGATGCCCTCCGTCGGGCTGCCAAACGCGAGGCGATCCCCCTCATCCGCATTCCATGAAAGTCATCCAGATACTTCCCGAGCTGAATGCCGGCGGCGTGGAGCTCTGCACCTTGGAGTTGTCCAATCTGTTGGCAGGCCGGGGGCATGAGTCGATTGTGATTTCTAACGGCGGCCGACTGGTCGCTGAACTCGAGTCCTCGGGCGCACGCCACGTGGCCATGCCGGTCCATCGCAAGAGCCTTGCCTCACTGCTGCAAGTGGCACCGCTGCGGCGGTTATTGACCCGGGAAAAACCTGATATCCTCCACATTCACTCACGCGTCCCGGGCTGGCTTGCCTGGCTCGCATGGCGTGGCATGGATGCCGCCACCCGCCCGCGCCTGGTCAGCACGGTGCATGGCTTTTACTCGGTGAACCGCTACTCGGCCGTGATGACGCGCGGCGAGCGGGTGATCGCGGTGTCCCACAGCATCCGCCGATATATCCTTGAAAACTACCGGGCCTGCACGCCGGAGCGCATCCGCACGATCCACCATGGGATCGAGCCCGGCGAATACGGCGCGGATTTCCAGCCGTCCTACCGGTGGCTGGAGCAGTGGAATGCCAAATACCCGGAACTTGCGGGCAAACAGGTTCTCCTGCTGCCTGGCCGGATCACCCGCTGGAAGGGGCATGAGGATTTCATCCGCCTGATCGCCGCGCTGAAAAAGAATGGCCTCAACATTCACGGACTGGTGGCGGGAGATACTCATCCCAAGAAGCGCGCTTTTGCCGCCGAACTGCACGCCCTCGCGGAACAACTCGGGGTGGCCGCCGACCTCGCCTTTCTCGGCCACCGCGCGGACATCCGCGAGGTCATGGCCGTCTCGGACATCGTGCTCTCCCTCTCCCGCGATCCGGAAGCCTTCGGCCGCGTCACGCTGGAAGCCATGGCGCTCGGGAAACCCGTCGTCGGTTATGACCACGGCGGCGTTGGCGAGCAGCTTGATGAAATTTTCCCATGCGGGAAAGTCCCGCCCAAGGACTTCAATGCCCTCACCGCGCGGGTCACCGAGATGCTCCATCATCCCACGTTTCCCACCTCTGTCGGCTCATTCACCAGGCGCCACATGTTCGACGCCACGCTCGCCACCTATCACGAGCTTCTCCGCGAGAAACCATGACTCCTTCCGCCGGACAGACCCGCATCCTCGTCATCAAGCTCGGCGCGCTCGGTGACATCATCCTCTCCATGGAGGCCTTCCAAGCGATCCGCGAGCAGCATCCGGACGCCCGCATCACGCTGCTCACCCGCAAGCCCTTCGAGGCCATCACCGGCGCGATGCCGTGGTTTGATGACGTGCTCGTCGATCCCGCACCGAAGTTCCACCAGCTTGGAAAACTGCTCGCCTTGCGCCGCCAGTTGCGCCGCGGGAATTTCCAGCGCGTTTACGACCTCCAGACCAACGACCGCACCACCCTGTATTTCAATCTGCTCCGGCCCAATCCGCCCGAGTGGTGCGGCATCGCCAGAGGCTGTTCGCACCGCCGTCACGACCACCGC
>JBGSUP010000510.1:0-2459 GCA_041753485.1 Akkermansiaceae bacterium | reverse complement strand
GGACCGCGGCGTGCAAGCGGCGCGCGCAAGCCAGCCCGGCCATGCCCGCGCCGATGATCACGACGTCCTTGTGCGGAGTTCCTTCTGCCATTTGCTGTCTGCGGCCTGTTTGAAAATCAACCGCGCGCGATGATGGAACAGAATCGCGGCGGATCAACCCCGCATGCCCATCTGCACGGCGACCATTGCGACGATCACGGGCCGGTCGAGGTGGTGAAGTGAGCGCTTGCGCGCCGGGCATCCCGGTGTTGATTCGCCAGCATGGCCAAGAACGTGTTGGGAAAGGATTTGCAACCCTGTTCGATGAAACCCATGACCGGGTTTTTGCGCGACGGATGTTGCCACGCCTCGGCAGAGGATCGCGGGATGCACACGCTGTGCGCGGTCATGACCGGCGCGTTTCTTGAATTCACCCGCGCGGTTGGCAACGATCTGTCCACTCCGCGTCCGGAGTTTGATTTTCCGGGACTGAAGCCCGGCGACCGCTGGTGCCTGTGTCTCGGCCGTTGGCTGGAGGCGCTGGAAGCGGGTAAGGCACCGCCGGTGGTGTTGGAGGCGACGCATGCATCGGTCGTCGAGTTTGTGGATCTCAACGTCCTGCGTGGTAAACAATGGCAGGGCGGCTAAGCTGATGAAATCCGAACCTCCTGCTCTTTGATTCCACTCTTCCACGCCTTCAATGTGCTCTCGGCCATTTCATTTTTTGGATTCGGTGGCTCTTGCCTTGTATCCGAAGCCATGCGGCGGGAGTTTCAACGTTATGGCCTTTCGCGGTATCGAACCATGACCGGGTGGTTGCAGTTGGCCGGGGCGGTCGGACTGGTGCTTGGCTGGGTCATGCCATGGGTGGGGCTGGCGGCGGCTGGCGGACTGTCACTGCAAATGCTGGCGGGAATCGGGGTGCGGATTTCGATCTGCGATCCCTGGCATAGATGCCTGCCCGCCGCCTTCTACTTCGTCCTCAACGCCCTCCTCGCCTGGATGTATGCAGCGAATTCGGACTTCTCGTGAAAATCCGTGCCGGTCGATCACAGGTGCTCAGGCGAAGATCAGGAAAAGCGACAGGACCAGAACGGAGGAGGCTGGGAGGAACTTTAGCGGCTCATCCGCGACTTTGAGGTGCATGAAAACGGCACCCAACATCAAAATCGCCATGGCCGACGCCGCAGGCACCACCAGAACGGGGAAGAAGATTCCGGCGAGCAGCGCGACAGCCGCCGGGATCTTGATGGCACCCACCCCATAAATGAACCATCCCGGCAGGCCGTAGCTCTCGAATTCCTCTTTCAGGTTGCGTGCCTGCTTGCCGCGATACGCGGTGGACCGGTTGAAACGCAGTATCCACACATTCAAGATCCCGAGACCGATAATCACCTGGCATATGATTTTGACCGTTTCAACCATTTGCCACGAGTCTATCTCTTGATACCGCGTTGCCAAGATCGATTTTGGCGGCGGCAAGGATACGGGCGCATGACAAAGATTCCGCGCTCGCCAAAAAAGTCGGGATCTCAAGCGGCGCAGTCGCCGGTGCTTGAAGGGGCGTGGGAGCAGTCGATGCACGCCTCGAACTGTCTGTGCTTCGGCATCCTGCTGTCGAATGGGTTGCAGGTTCTTAAAATGGCTGGTGGTCAATCCGCAGCCGGTTCCAAAGCCTCGTTCGCGGGCTCCTCTGGCACAGGTGTCACGCCTTTTTTGCGTTCAATCCACTGCTGGAGCCAGGTTTCCATGCTGGCATAGAGCGCGGGCAGCAGCAGCAGGGTGAGCGCGGTGGAGGTGAGGGTGCCGCCGACGACCACCACGGCGAGCGGCTTTTGAATTTCCGAGCCGGGACCACTGGCGATCAACAGCGGGACCAGGCCGATGATGGTGAGCAGCGAGGTCATCATCACCGGGCGGAAGCGCCGCTCGGCACCGGTGCGGGCGGCTTCTTCGGGGGTGTCGGCCCCTTCCTCGCGGAGTTGGTTGAGATAACTCACCAGCACCACGCCGTTCATCACCGCCATGCCGAGCAGGGCGACGAAGCCAAGCGAGGCGGGCACCGAGATATAATAGCCGGCGATCCATAACGCGAACACTCCGCCGATCAGGGCGAAGGGGATGTTGAGGAGGATGAGCAGCGCCTGGCGCAGGCTGCCGAAGGTGGTGTAAAGTATGAAGAAGATCACCGCCAGTGCCACCGGCACAACCAGCGCCAGCCGGGCACCCGCGCGCGCCTCGTTCTCAAACTGGCCGCCGAACTCGATGCGGTAGCCGGGTGGCAGCTTGATTTCATTTGCGAAGCGTTCTGACAGATCACCCACAAAACCCACCACGTCGCGGCCCTCGACGTTGGCTTCCACCACCACGATCCGCTCGCCGCCGGTGCGGTTGATCGCGCTCGGACCATCCTCTTCGACGATGTCGGCGAGATCGGCGAGGGCGATGTCCTGCCCGCCGGGCGATCGCAGGGTGAGCGC
>JBGSUP010000509.1:0-8686 GCA_041753485.1 Akkermansiaceae bacterium | reverse complement strand
ATAGCCCTCCACCCCCCACCCCCCCCACCCCCCAAATGAACACTGCTGTAGTAGTGAGGCCGGTCGTTCGTCGCGTCTCGGCTCTCAAGAATCACTCCATTCGCCCCCGACGCACCGCGCTCAACAACCGTTTCCCGGTTGGTGAATCGAATCATGTTGATGGTCGCCGCACCCCATTTTTCGTCCCGGCGGCGCAAGTCGATGCGCCACATGAGTCCACCCGGAGCCAAGACGAGACGTTGCTTCAGGTATGTCTGTGGAAGCGTTGTCTCGACATCGTCTGCATCCTGATCAGCCTGCCCCTGACGCTGCCGCTGATGGCGGCAGTGGCGCTGTGGATCAAGTTCGCGTCCCGCGGCCCTGCTATCTTCAGTCAGGAGCGGGTTGGGCAGAATGGCAAGCGCTTCACCCTCTACAAGTTCCGCAGCATGCACATGAACGCGGACACCCGCACGCACAGCCATCATTTCAGATATCTGGTGAGCTCCGGCAGTCCGATGGTGAAGTTGGATTTGCTCTGCGACTCGCGCTTGATTCCACTTGGTTGCCTGCTCCGGGCAGCGGGTTTGGACGAACTGCCGCAGTTGTTCAACGTGCTGCGCGGTGAAATGAGCCTGGTCGGTCCCCGGCCCTGCCTGCCCGAGGAGTATCGTTATTTCTCCAGCGCCCAGCGTGTCAGGTTTGAAGCCCTCCCGGGGCTGACCGGCATCTGGCAGGCGCTCGGCAAGGAGTGCTCGACCTTCGACGAGATGAATGAAATGGATGCCCGTTATGTGAGGGATTCCTCACCGCTGCTTGACCTTGCCATCATGCTGCGCACGCCATGTGCCCTGCTTCGGCAGATGAGTCTGGCTTGTCATCGCCACCGGGCTGCCATCGTCGCCAAGGCATCCTTCGGCAAGCGTGGATATGGCACCCAGAGATTGGGGTGAAGCTCACGGAATTTCCGTTTCGGCGGAAACTCCGGACTTGGGTGAAACTTGATCCAGGACTGCTTGGAAAGCGCCCGCGAATGTCGATCAATTGCGCTGGCGCCCGGTGCGCCGGCAGTTTGGAAACACGATTCGCCATGACCGGAGATTCGGCTGAAAGCCTGCGTATAGCCAGTGATGTGAAGCTCGGAGTCGGCGTCAAGCTCCACGGCTTTGTCAATCTCTACGGATGCGAGATCGGCGATGAGACCCGGATCGGATGTTTCGTGGAAATTCAGAAAGGCGTGAAAATCGGCGCACGCTGCAAGATTTCCAGCCATACATTCATCTGCGAGGGCGTAACGCTTGAAGAAGAGGTTTTCATCGGTCACGGCGTAATGTTCACCAATGACCTGTGGCCCAGGGCGGTCACCGCCGCAGGCAGGATTCAAGGCCCGGGGGATTGGCAATGTCTGCGCACCCTGGTCCGCCGCGGAGCCTCGATTGGCTCAGGTTCCACCGTGCTTGGCGGGGTCACGATCGGAGCAAACGCCATGGTCGGGGCCGGCAGTGTGGTGACCTGCGATGTCCCGCCGGACGCCACCGTGGCCGGAAACCCGGCACGGGTGATCCAACCCTCCTCTCAAAAATCCCAGTGAAGGTACCATTTCTCGATATGAGGGCGCGGCACGCTCCGTTGCGCGGAGAATTCCTGCAGGCCATCGGTGGAATCATCGATTCCGGGGCTTTTTCCGGAGATGCTTCGGTCGAGTGGTTTGAAAACGACTTTGCCTCATACTGTGGGAGCAGGCATGCGGTGGCGGTCGGTAGCGGAACGGAAGCGCTTTGGCTGACACTGGTGGCGATGGGAATCGGCCCGGGTGACGAGGTGATCACCGTTCCAATGACCTTTCTTGCCACCATCGAGGCGATTTGCCTCGCGGGGGCCAGGCCGGTGTTTGTGGACATCGATGAGCAGACTTGCACGATGAACCCGGCGGGCCTTGAGGGCGCGCTTTCCGCCAGAACCAGAGCGATTGTTCCCGTTCATCTTTTCGGCCAAACCGCCGCGATGGACCCGATTGTTGAATTCGCACGCAGACATCGCTTGCGCGTGATCGAAGACGCCGCGCAGGCTCACGGGGCCGGATACAAGGACCGCAAGGCGGGATCCATCGGCGACGCGGGATGTTTCAGCTTCTATCCGTCCAAGAATCTCGGTGCCTTTGGAGATGGCGGAGCCGTGGTCACGGACGACTCCGGGCTTGCTGACAAGCTGCGGATGCTGCGCAATCACGGGCAGGCAGCGAAAAACCACCATGACCTGATGGGATGGAACAGCCGTATGGATGCCATCCAGGCGGCGGTGCTACGCATCAAGCTGCGCCACCTTGATGGAGAGAACCGGATGCGCGGCCGCCACGCCATGATTTATCACGATGCATTGCGGAACATCTCCGGAGTCCGCACTCCAGTGGCGGCGAGGGACCGCCGGCATGTCTATCATATTTACGCGATCCGGGTCGGCGAGCGGCAGCGGATGCTGGATCACCTCGCCGCGAGAGGCATTGGCTGTGCGGTTCACTATCCGGTCCCGGCACACCTGCAGCCGGCCTGCGCGGAGTTTGGTTTCCAGCGCGGGGATTTCCCGGTTTCAGAGCGTTGTTCCGACGAGTTCATCTCTTTGCCGATGTTCCCGGAGTTGACGTCGGCCCAGATTGGCTGTGTGGTGGACGCGGTGGCGGAGGTGCTTGGCGCATGTGCCGCCGTTTGAGCGCCGCTATTCCTTGAAAGAGCCAATCTCGAAGCTGCAATTACCTCTTATTTCATGCAAAAGTCTCAAACCAGTTCGCCTGCGGGCGGTTTCGGCGTGCAGGATGTCCTGTTCATCCTGTTCAAACACAAGTGGATGATTCTCCTGTTCACGTTGCTTGGGCTGGGAGCGGCAGCCGCGCTTTATGTCAAGCAGGAGCCGGCCTACCAATCGGAGTCGAAACTGCTGATCCGCTACGTCCTGGCAAAAGGCTCGGTGGATCCCTACGAGGCGATGAGCAGCCCCGGCGGCGGTGGAAAGGGCATGGGAGACCAGATCATCAACACCGAAATCGAAATCCTCTACAGCGTGGACCTGTTGCTGGGCGTTGCCGAAGCGGTGGGAGTCGATCGCCTGCTTCCCGAGGCTGCAGGAAGTGCGACCACAGTCGATGCGGCCGGCGTGATCCGCGCAGGTTTGGTGGTGACGCCGGGATTCAGCCCCTCGATTGTCTATGTCAACTTCAGCCACAGGGATCCCCGGCTGGCGAGGGAAGTGCTGACTCATTTGTTAGAGCGCTATTTCAAGCGCCACCTCGAAATCCACCGCTCGGTGTCGGAGTTTGATCAGGTCGCGAAACAGGTGGAGGACGCGAAATCCCGCCTTCGTGAGAAGGAGACCGCGCTGGATGATTTACGCAAGCAGACCGGAATCATGTCGTTGTCGGATGCAACGGCCGCCCTGACGGCGCAACGCAACAAGACCCAGGAAGACCTGTTGAAAGCCCGGGCGGATCTCGCGGAAAGGATGGCCTCGCTCCGCGAATTGGAAAAGGACGCGCTGGAGGGCGAACTGGAAGCCGAACAGGACCGCGCCAAGCGCATCACGGAGGCCGGGGAAACTCCTTCGGGAGAGGCACCCCCGCCCGGTGTCGTCACCGAATATCGCTCGATTGGAGAATTGATCGGATTTCTGCAGAAACGGGAATTGGAACTCCGCGTGAAATTCCGGCCCGGCAACCGCCTGCTCACATTGAATCGTGAGCAGTTGAGCACCAACGAAGCGCGGCGCAGCGAACTCGAACAACGCTACCCGGCACTGACCTCCCAGCTGGAGGGCAACTTGAGCGATCCCGCCAACCCGCGTGCCAGATGGATCACGGAAAAAGCCGGCCTTGCCGCGGTCCATGCCAAAATCGATGTGTTGAACGCCCATTTAAAGGAAATCGGCGAGCAGTTCAGCCGTGAATATGCCGTGGGAGCGAAGGTGGAGTCGCTCCAGCGCGAAAAGGAAATGCTCGATGTGGAATACCGCACGCTGGAGACCAAACTCAAGAGCGCGCGGGCTGAAACCACGCTCGATCCCTCGCGCATGCCCAACATCACCATCGTCCAGCAGCCGACCGAGCCTGTGAAAACGATTGATGAGAAGATGCGGAAACTTGTGATCGGAGTCGCCGCCGGTGGACTGGCATTGGGACTCGCGCTTGCCTTCCTTATCGAACTCGTCTTCAACCGCAAGATCGAGCGCCCCATCGAAATTCGCGCGCGCCTTCAACTGCCGCTGCTGCTCTCCATCCCTTTCATCCGCAGGGGCGAGCGCGGCGGCATGCTGCTCTCTCGCAATCCCAATTCGCCGCGTATTGGCATGAACGATGCCGATTGGGTCCCGGCGGACGGTCAGCTTGCGGCGGTGCCCCCTGGTGTGAATTCCTCTCATTTCATCCTGCCTTATTCCGAAACCATCCGTGACCGGATCATTTTTAACTTTGAAGTCAACAATGTCATCCACAAGCCCAAGCTGGTCGCCGTGACCGGGATGTCGGATGGAGCCGGTGCCTCAACCATCGCGGCGGGTCTGGCGAAATCCTTCGCGGAAATCCGTGGGGTTAAGGTACTGCTGGTGGACCTGAGTTCGTTCCATCCGCAGGAGAACCCGCTTTTCGGAGAAATTCCCCGGCACTCGCTGCCCACGGCGCTGAGCATGGCCAAGGATGCCGGTTTCAGGGAACGCCCGCAGAATCTTTACTATGCCAACGCTCCATCCCGGAGGGACGAGGGTGGATCGGCCTTCACCCCGCTGCATTTGCATGAAATGATGCCGCTGCTGCATGCCAGTGAATATGATTACATCATTTTTGACATGCCGCCCATCGATCAGACCAGCCGGACGCTGACGATGGCGGGCTTGATGGACAAGGTGCTGCTGGTGCTTGATGCGGAGAACACCAGCCGCGACGGACTCAAGTGGGGCTACTCGGAGCTGACGAAGAACCGTGCCGATGTTTCCTGCATCTTCAACAAGACCCGCTCGCACGGCCCAAGCTGGCTGATCGGCGGGAACTGACACAAGGTACCCGGGGTTGCGGGCGGATTGAAACCATGGGTGATCAGACACTACATCCCGTTGCCCAGGCCATGGCCGGCGGATCCCACGGCCTGCTGGCGCGTGCGTATTACCGCATCAAGCCGTTTCTGCCGCTTGGTCTTCGCTGGGCTGTCCGTCGCATCCGCATTCCCAGGATCATGAGGCGCAGTGCGGGCTTCTGGCCGATCGACGAGTCCGCCTCCGGACGGCCCGGTGATTGGAACGGCTGGCCTAACGGCAAACAGTTCGCCCTGGTCTTCACTCACGACGTCGAGTCTGAGGAAGGGCTGCGAAAAGTACGGAATCTTGCGGAGCTCGAGATGAAACATGGATTCTGCTCGTCCTTCAATTTCATTCCGGAAGGCCCTTACCGCGATCCGGCGGAACTCCGGGAGTGGCTTGACGCCAATGGATTCGAAGTGGGGGTGCACGACCTCTATCACGACGGTCATCTCTTCGAATCAAGGGAGAGTTTCAGTCGCAACGCAAAGAGCATCAACCGCTACCTGGGCAAATGGCGGGCGGTCGGCTTTCGATCCGGATTCATGCTCCGCCAGTTGGACTGGCTTCATGATCTAAACGTGCTTTACGATACCTCAACCTTTGACACCGATCCCTTCGAACCACAGCCCGAAGGGTCCCACACGATCTTTCCGTTTCATGTGAAGCCACCCTCCGGCGTCAAGGGGCCGGGATATGTGGAGCTTTCCTACACTCTTCCCCAGGATTCCACACTGTTCCTCCTCCTGCGTGAGAAAACCCCGGAAATCTGGAAGCGGAAACTCGACTGGATCGCTCAAAACGGGGGCTTGGCCCTCGTCAACATCCATCCGGATTACATCGACTTCTCCGGACAGCAGACATCGGACGCCTGCTATCCCTCAGGATTGCTCACCGAGTTCATGGAATACATCAACGCGCATCACAAGGATGCTTTCTGGAATCCCCGTGCCCGCGATCTGGCAGCTTGGTATCGCGACCGGGCCGCCGCCGAAGGCCCGGGAGAACCGGCAATGGTTCCGGAGGGATTCAAAACCACACAGTCATGATCAGGCTCCGCCACAAACTGCTCATTCACATGTTCCGGCTTTTCGACCAATTGGTCATGGTCGCGACAGCCATCGGAATCATCTATCTCCGACCGGAAATCTTCATCCAGGGTGGAACCCATATTCTTGAGGCGACTTTCCAGATCGAGGACACCATCGGCCTGCTCGTTCTCGTGGTCGGCTGGATTGGCATTTTCGACTACTTCATCCGCTACAAGGCGGACCGCCTGGTGGCGCTCAACACCCAGTTGAAGAACCTGATCAAGGCGACCAGCATGGCTGCGTTCTGGCTGACGATCATCAGCGCCGTGTTTTCGGTGAAGAGTTTCAACATCCTCAACATCCTGATATTCTATGCGGTGGTGACCAGCATCGGGATTGTGAGTCGTCTGTTCCTCCGCCTGCTGTTGCTGAGCGCCAGACGCTCGGGCTACAATTACCGGTTTTTGCTGGTCGTAGGCACCAGCGAGCGCGCCCGCCAGATCACCGCGAGGATCGAGGAAAAGCCTGAGTTGGGATACAAGATCGTGGGCTTCGTGGCGGAAACTTCCGAGGCCGTGGATGCATGGCAGTCCGATTCCCAAACCAACTGGAGGTGTCTCGGGCAGCTTGACAAGCTGCGGGAGATTCTCACCCAGGAGAGGGTTGATGAAGTCATCGTCTGTCTGCCGGTGGACGCGCGGTTCAGGGATATCACCAAGGTCATCCAGCATGCCCGCGACCTCGGCATCGTGGTCCGGTTGATGCCCGACGTTCAGGACGGGGTGCTTCTCAGGAACCTGCACATCGAGGAATTCGAGAACGAGTATGTCGTGACCTTGTTCCGGGAGCAGTTGCTGCTGCAACTCCTGCTGAAGCGTCTGATCGATACGGCGCTTGCACTGGTGGTTCTTGCGATTCTTTTCCCGATGCTTGTGGTTGTGGCCATCCTCATCAAGCTGACCAGCCCGGGGCCGGTGTTTTTCGTGCAGAACCGGGTGGGCATGAACCAGCGCCAGTTCAAACTCTACAAGTTCCGCTCCATGATTGCCAACGCCGAGGAACGGAAATCCGAGCTGCTTCACATGAATGAGCGGGACGGCCCGGCGTTCAAGATCGACAACGATCCACGGATCACGCCGCTTGGTCGCTTTCTCCGCAGAACCAGTATCGACGAGCTCCCGCAGCTCTTCAATGTGTTGAGCGGCGAGATGAGTCTGGTAGGGCCGCGGCCACCGCTGCCTGAAGAGGTGAAGAAATACGAATGGCTTTTCCGCAAGCGGCTTTCGGTCAAACCCGGCATCACCTGCATCTGGCAGATCAGCGGCCGCAACCATGTTTCCTTCGACCGCTGGATGCAGATGGACCACGAATACATCGAGAATTGGTCGCTGTGGCTGGATTTGCAGATTCTTCTGAAAACCATCCCCGCCGTGCTGTTCAGCAGGGGAGCTTCGTGATTGGCTGCAAGATGCATCAAGATCGTCCCAAAGTGTTGGCAATCTCGTCCGGCGGAGGTCACTGGGTCCAGTTGCTGCGCCTGCGCCCCGCCTTCGAAGGTTGTGAAGTGATTTATGCCACCGTGCGTGAGGGATACCGTGTGGATGTGGGGCCCGATGTCGATTTCAGGGTGATTCCGGATGGCAACCGCTGGAACAAGCTCCGCTTGCTGCGGAGCGCGGCTGCCATCCTGTGGCTGGTTCTGCGCACCCGGCCCGATGTGGTCGTCACCACCGGCGCCGCGCCGGGGTATTTCGGCGTCCGCTTCGGCAAATGGCTTGGTGCCCGCGTGGTTTGGCTGGACAGCGTGGCGAATGCCGGGGAACTGTCGATGTCCGGCGAGAATGCGGGTTCGTTCGTGGATTTGTGGCTCACCCAATGGCCGCATCTTGCGTGCGAGCGGGGGCCGCAGTGTTTTGGCAGCGTGTTATGATTTTCGTCACCGTAGGAACGGATCTGCCCTTTGACCGCATGGTCCGGGTGATCGATGACTGGGCTCGCACCAGGCAGCGTCAGGATGTGTTTGCCCAAATCGGCGAGGGTGCCTGGGAACCTGAGAATATCCGCTTCGCCAACTTCTTGCAGCCTCCGGAGTTCCTGGAGCATTTCAAGGCGGCCCGGGTGATCATTTCCCATGCCGGCATGGGCACGATTCTCTCGGCCCTGCATCACGGAAAACCCATTCTGGTGATGCCGAAGCGAGCCAGCCTCGGGGAACACCGCAACGAGCACCAACTTGCGACGGCGCGGCGGATGATGGAACTAGGAAACGTCAACGTCGCTTTCGACGAAGTGGAGCTCCGTGAGAAGCTGGAGCACTTGGAAGACCTGAATCCGCCAAGACCGATCGGTGATTCCGCCAGCGAAGGCCTGCTGCGCGGCTTGCGTGAGTTCATTTTTGCGGGCGGGCGTTGAGTTTTGGAGATTCTTTAGCCACAAGTTATGGAAAACTCGAAATGGATTCATGCGCTTGCGTCGATTTGCGATCCGCGTTCGTGGTTCCATATCTTCCGCATGATCCACTATTACGGTTACAGCCACCTGCGCCCGCGGCGGCGGTTGCGCATGGGTGCGGGAACCGGCATCGCCCCGAATGTGTCGCTCCGCAATGGCGAGCGCATCCGGAC
>JBGSUP010000508.1:0-9112 GCA_041753485.1 Akkermansiaceae bacterium | reverse complement strand
TGTGGCCGTCCGCCAGCCATTGGTGGAATTGGCCGGCGTGCGCCGCCTCACGCGCGCCGGCGATCCGGCAGTCATCGAAGCCGGATTCCGCAGCCCATTTCTTGATTTGCGATTCCATGGCATCGATCACATCCGCTGGCCGAAAAAATACCGCGCGCATTCGAGAATTCCGACGGTCAACTCGCCGGTATCCAAGCCGGACGTATCGAGTTTGAGGTGGGCGGTTTCGCGATAAAGCGGTTCGCGCTGCGCCATCAGCCTGCGGATTTCCGCCGCCGGATCATCGGCATGCAACAAGGGCCGGATGCGGCTCTTGGCAGTGCGTTCCAGAATCACCGGGACCGGAGCATCCAGCCAGACGACATATCCCAAGCCCTTGAGCAAGGCACGGTTCTCCTCGCGCCCCACCACACCGCCTCCCGTGGAAATGATCCGCCGCGGGGTGGCACAGCCGACCAGCTCGCTCAAAACCGCGGTCTCCATCTCGCGGAATGCGGCCTCGCCATCATCGGCGAAAATCGCGGTGATCGGCTTGCCTGCCCGCTGTTCGATCACCTGGTCCATGTCCACCAGCGGATATCCCAGCCGCTGCTGGAGCTCGCGGCCGATCGTGGATTTCCCGCAGCCCATGAATCCAATGAGAACGATGTTCTCGGGCAGCTTTTTCATTTCGCTCATGGAGGAATCATAGAGCGGCCCGGCTCTCCCGCGAAATGCCAAAATCATGGCCCGGTCCGAAACGATCCGAATCGATCGCGGTGCCCTTCGCGATATGTGGCTTCCGGCAGCGGAGGAGAGAAAACGGCCGTCATCCGGTCTGGCTTAAGCGGCTTGCATGCCCTGCGATTTCCGATCACCCTGTGGCCCCTTCAGCAGAAGACCCCATGGAATCCCGTCTGATCGACATCACCGCTCAATTTCCTGAGGTTTCTCCGGATGACGTCTGGGAGGATGTGGCGGGGTTCGGCTTTGACGGCGAGAATACCGCCACTTCGCTTCCCGCAAAACGGGTAAGGGCGGAAAATCCGTCACCGGCGGCTGCGGCCGGGCGCGACACTCCCCTGCGGATCGCCCCCCAATCGCCAGCCCCCGTGAACAACGGCGGGCCGTCCCCAGGGTTGGAAGTCCAGGAGATCAACGGCAGGGTCCTGCGCCTCGAACCCGAAGAGTCCGCCGCCTCCCGGATGCCCCGGCAGGTGGCTTTCCGGGAAAGACAGTCCCACCCGGATGGAAATCATCCGGCAAGCGGCGAAACCCGCGAGTGGGGGCGCTCCAAGCGACAATCCATCGTTTGGATTCTTGGAACCGGCATGGCAGTCGCTTGCACGGTGGTGGGGGCCCTGACGTTGTTGCCGATGGTTAATGAGTCGAATGCCGCACGGCCCCGCCCGGGGCAGATTGAACTGGTCTTGGATCCCGATGAGCGACCGAAAGATGCCAGCTCCCTGACAGCCATCCTCGCCCGTCAGGATGAAGCGGAACGGCTCTTCCACGCCTTCGCATCCGCCTCGTCGCCCAATGCGGTGCTGCCGCTGGTTCGCGATCCAGCAGTGGTGGAGCCCCTCATTCGTGCCGAACGACGCCCGCCCCTGACATCAGGGACCCGGCGCTTGCAACGAACCTCGAATTGGAGCGCTTTCGAAACCAATGGCCTCACCTACGGTCTCCTCAAAGGCGATCTGCCGGATCTCTCGGATTTCAGCGCCTATTTCGTCCTCTCGGACGGAAGGCTTCGACTCGATTGGAAGGCGAGCACCGCCTATGGAACCGCCAGCTTTGCGGAATTGGAGCGGAAAAAGGGAAATCCCGGCGAAATCCGCGGCTGGATCTCAGCTTCCGATTTCTACACCCTCGCATTCCCGGAAAATGAATTCCAAAGCTATCAACTCGCCTCACCCGACCGTCTGAATTCGGTTTGGTGCTACAGCCGCCGCGGAGAGGCCGCGAGTGAGCGCTTGAACCAATTGCTCAAGGGCGGCGATATCTTGAAGAGCAAGGCGGAGTCGGTGAAAATCACTCTCCAGCTTGAATCCGGTCCCGACGATGCGCTCGCCAATCAGTGGTTGATCGGAGAAGTGCTTCACAAGGACTGGATCAGCCCTTAACACCATCCCCCTATGAGCGATCCGAACATGTTCTGGTTCCACTGCGGACGCTGTGGCTCCTTGTTTCAATCCGGAGCGGCCGACTCCGGAAAACGCCTGTGCCCGAATTGCGGCGCGGATCCCAGCCTTGGCATCCCTGAACCTGTCGCACCGAACCTGGCGCTCCCCGCGGCTGATGGCGGACAACCGGAGATCGCTCACCCCGCCCCCGGAAACCGGAGCACGAACAAGACCCGGAAGCGCAAGAAGCGGTATTTCATGCTCAAACTCATCAGCGGCTGGACCCTGCTACTCGTCTTGATCGTTCTGGGAACCCGCAAAGTTTGGCATTCGGAGGCTCCCGCAACCAAGGTTCCGCCGACTGCCAACACAAACGCCGCCCCGCCGCCCAACGAGGATGATCTGCATCTGCTGCGGCAGGCCGGTCCCAAATGCGGCGAGGTCTTCGCCGGTTTTCTTGCTGCCGGCACTCCGGAAAAACGCAACCAGTTCGTGCTCTCCCCAGTGACAACCGCCTCGCTGATGGCCCGCTTTTATAGTTTGAACCCGCTCGTCAACATCGATCCCGGAAAGCTCAGCCTAACCGGCAGCGGCTTCGTTCCCCTGCCCGATGGCCGCGCGTTCGAAGCCCGCTGGGATTCCACCGACGGAAAAACGCTGGATGCGGTCTTCCGCGAGGAAAACGGCGAGTGGCGGCTCGATTGGGAACACTTCGCGCGCTACAGCGACTACCCTTGGTCCTTGTTTCTTGCCGGCACCGGCCCGGACGAGGCGGAATTCCGCCTGTTGGCGCGCGAGCGCCTGGCCGAGGAGCGGAAGGACGCGGATGCCATCAGCCTGGTGCTCTATGCCCCGCGCTTTGGGCATCCCCGCGAGACCGGTTTCCAGTCACCGGAGTTTCTCGTCTCCCGCAATCAACGGGACGGTCAACTGCTCGACGCCGCCTTCAAACTGTCGCGCGGCGGCGGCAGGGTGTTCGGCGCGAAACTGCCGGAAATCAACCCCGACGGCATGATCCGCGTCCGCGTCAAAGTCCGCCGCACCGAAGTGGACATGGAGCGCAAGTTCGAAATCACCGCCGTCAAGGCCTGCCACTGGTATTCGGTGGATGAGCCGGGAGTGGAACCCGAAGCACCCAAGCCCCCCGAAGCGCCTGCCGACGAGAATCCTCAGCAACGCTGAGTCAACCCGGCACGCATCACCGCGAGCGAATCGGTGCCGGGGAACCAGTGCTGGAATGCCAACGCACCCTGGTGCAGCAGCATCGAGAGTCCGTTGGAAATGCGGCAGCCCCGCCCTGCGGCAAGCGCCAGCAAGGAAGTCACCGGCGGTTGATAGATGGTGTCATACACCAGATGGCCCGATCTCAGGCACTCAACTGATAGAACCGGCGGATCGCCGTCCTTCAGACCCACCGCAGAGGTGTTCACGATCAAATCACACGCGCGGCAATGTTCCGCAAGCGAGTCCTCCGTGAACGACATCGGGATGATTTCGGTCGCGGAGCCGGTTTCCCGCAAGCGCTCCACCAGCGGGCCCAGCTTTGCCATCGTGCGGTTGACAAGCAGCAGCCTCCTCACGCCCAGCAGCACGCATTGGGTGGCGATGGCCTGGCCCGCGCCACCACCCGCGCCAATGATGGCGACCTTCAGGCTGCCTAGCGGCACACCGAAATCGTCTTCAATGGCGCGGGCGAAGCCCGGCCCGTCGGTGTTGAAGCCGCGCGTGGCATCGGCATCGAATCGCACGGTGTTCACCGCGCCCAGGGCGCGGGCGTCCGGATCGACCTCATCGCAATTCGCCATGGCGTCCAGCTTGTGCGGCACGGTGACATTGCAGCCGGTGAATCCGAGCGCCCGCATCCGCGAGAAAGCTTCCGGGATGTTCCCCGGTTCCACTTCCAGGCGGATGTAGCAGGCATTGATGCCGTTCGCATCCAGCGCCGCCTGGTGCATTTCCGGCGAGGCGGAGTGCGCCACCGGCCAACCGAGCACCGCCAGCCGCGCGGGTTTGTCAGAGCCCGCGTCGAGCGTATCGCGGGAGGTCAGGTCGGCGAGGGTGTAAACGTGCTTCATGAGTGATTGGAAGGAATGTAGCGGCGGACCGTGTCCGTCGAAGTGAATGAATCCAGCGACGGTCAGACCGCCGCTACAGTGTTAGAGGATCTCCCTAAACTTGCGGACGCGTGCGGTGCAGCGTTCCTTGCCGAGGAGATTGAGGATGTCGCCGAGGTCCGGGCCGTGGGCTCGGCCCGAGAGGGCGACGCGCAATGGAAACATGAGTTGCCCGGGTTTGGTGCCGGCGGCCTTCGCCACCTCATTGAGCACCTCCTTCGCGGAATCCGCGGACCAGTCGGGGATGGCGGCGAAGCCTTCCCCCAACGAGGCCAGCAAGTCCTTTGCAGCCGCATTGCCACGCACTTTCGCCACGGCTTCAGCGTCGTATTCGAACCCGTCCTTGAGCAGAAAATCCACTGCGGCAGGCACCTCGCCGAGCAGGCGCACCTTCTCCTTCACCGCCGCGATCACCGCCCCGTAGTTTTCCGGCACCGGCAGACCGGCATCTTCGACGAATGGTTTCGCCGCCGCGGCGAAATCCCCCACGCTCATGGGAATCAAATGCCGCTGGTTCACCCACTTGCATTTCTCAAAATCAAAGCGGGCCGGCGCGCGGTTGACATTCTCCAGCGTGAAGCGCTCCTTCAGCTCACCGAGAGTGAAGATCTCCTCGTCGGTCTTCGGGTTCCAGCCTAACAGCGCGATGAAATTCACCACCGCTCCCGGCAGGAAGCCCTGGCGCGGGTAGTCGCCCACCGCGGCTCCGGTATCGCGCTTCGACATCTTCGATCCATCCGGATTGAGGATCAGCGGGATGTGCGCGTATTGCGGAGCCTTGCCGCCGAAGGCCCCGATGAGTTGCAGGTGCTTCGGCGTGTTCATCAGGTGGTCCTCGCCGCGGATCACGTGGGTGAACTCCATTTCGAGATCATCCACCACGTTGACGAAGTGGAAGACATACGAACCATCCGAGCGCTTCACCACCATGTCGGGGGTGTTCGATTCATCGCGGTAATCGATGGTCACCTCGCCGCAGACAAGGTCGTTCATTGTCACGGGTTTGCGCTCGAAGCGGAAACGCCACGCGCCGCCATCCTGATAGACGCGGCCGGCATCCACCAGTTTTTGAAACCACGCGTCGTAAACGCCCTTCCGCTCGCTCTGAAAATACGGGCCGTGGTTTCCGCCCTTGCCGGGACCTTCGTCCCAATCGAGGCCAAGCCAGTTCATGCCATCGAAGATCGCCTGCTTCGCCTCATCCGTATTGCGCGCCTCGTCGGTATCCTCAACGCGCAGGATGAAAGCCCCGCCGTGACTGCGGGCGAAGAGCCAGTTGAACAAGGCGGTGCGCGCCCCGCCAACATGCAGGTAGCCGGTGGGAGAAGGCGCGAAGCGGGTGCGAACGGTCATGCGCGTGATGTAGGCGGTGAAAACGCCCGCGTCCATTCCGAAGCGGGCGGGACCGCCAGCACCGCCGCGCCACATGATCGGGAATTGACGCGGCGTCCCCCTGCGGCTGCGAAGCCTCCTTTGCCCCAATCCAGGATCATGGCACTTTGGAAAACGCCCCTCCCGAAAAGTCCGCGGAATCTTCGCAAAGCCCTGTCACAAAATCGCCAAAAGCGGGTCATTCCCCATGATGCCTCTTTCATTTCGCGATCCCGGCCCCTCTGGACAGGCCCGCGCGGGTTCGATCTACCGTCTTCACGCAAACACCCCCCACGCTCCGGATCGGCATGATCCCTGCCTCCACGATTCGTCAATCGCGCGTGTTCTGACCCTTCACGAAGATCGTGGATCGCATCTGTTAGAACAACTGGAGGACGGGCTTCCAGCCTGTCCTACCTTTCGTCCAAACTCTTCAAAATCCGTGAACATCCGTGCAATCCGTGGTTCAATCTCTTCCCATCGGCATCGACGGTCACAGACCGACGCTACAATCTCCGCGTTTCGCTTTAATCAAAATGCAAAATTCGACACCCTTGGCGTTCCCTGCGGCTTTGCGGTTCAAATTCTTTTCACTCGCATTCCGGTTTAAAAATCCAACCGCGACGGGTTTTAGAGCACGATCTTTTTGAACTTCGGCACCAGCAGGTGCATCAGCACCCACGCCGTGAGATAGGCCGAGCCGCAGACCATGAACAAAATGCGGTAGCCAAGTTCCACCTTCTCCAGCGCCTTGAAGTGGGCAAGCAGCAGTCCCGCCGCAAAGGCGATGAGCATGCCGCCCATCGCGCCAGCCATGCCGCCGATGCCGGTGACCGATGCCACCGCTTTCTTGGGGAACATGTCCGAGACCGTGGTGAAAATGTTGGCGGACCACGCGGCGTGGGCGGCGCAGGCGATGGAAATGACGCCCACCGCCAGCCAGGTGTTGATTTCGCCGAGGCGGGAAGCTGCCAGCACGCTGAGAGGGAACAGGGCGAAAATGAACATCGCCAGCTTGCGGGCGCGGTTGGCGTCCATGCCGTTCTCGATGAACTTCTTGGGCAGCCAGCCGCCAAAAATCGAGCCGAAGGTGGAAACCGTGTAGATCACGGCAATCGCGAACGGCCAACTGATGATGCCGGGAATGTCGGTATCCATGCCGGCGTATCCCTCGTTCGCCGCGCGGAATTCGGCGACCTTGCGGGCGTTTTCCGCCAGCAGGAACGCAGGCAGCCAGAACATGTAGAACCACCAGATCGGGTCGGTGAGGAACTTGCCGAAAAAGAACGCCCAGGTCTGCCGGAAGGTGAGCAGTTTGAACCAGGAAACCTTTTCCTTGCTGACATCGGCGCGCTCCGCCTCCTGCTCGTCCAGATCGCTGTGGATGAAGTCGTATTCCGCCTGGGAGAGCTTTCCGCCCTGGAGTTTCACCGCAGGCGACTCATACATTTTATACCAGAAAATGAGCCACAAGAGGCCTACCAGCCCGGTGAGGATAAAGGCCCACTCCCAACCCCAGGCATCGGCGATGTAGGGCACGCTGAGCGGGGCGATGATGGCCCCCACGTTGGCACCGGAATTGTAAAGGCCGGTGGCAAAGGCCCGCTCCTTCTTGGGAAACCATTCGGCGATGGTCTTGTTCGCGGCCGGGAAGTTGCCCGCCTCGGTGAGACCCAGCGCGGCCCGCCAGAATCCGAAACTCCAGGTGTGATGGCCGAAGGCATGGCCCATGGCGGCGAGACTCCAGCCGATGAGCGAGTAGGCGTAGCCTTTTTTCGTGCCAACCTTGTCGATCACCCGGCCGGCAAGCAGCATGCCGATGGCGTAGGCGAACTGGAAGGACATGACCACCCGCGAATAAGCGATTTCCTGGGCCGCCTTGTCGGTGCCAAACACCCCGTCATCCGCCAGGGTTTGTTTCAACAGGCCGAGGACCTGGCGGTCGAGGTAGTTGATCGTGGTGGCGGCGAAGACCAATCCACAAATGGTCCACCGATGGCGGCCGATCGTTTCGTTCACGGAAGAGAAGGACATGTTGACAAGGTTTTGACGGGTTTGCGGCCCCCACAAAATCGCGTTCGGGAACCTTTGGGAAAATTCGCGGTTTCGCGACGACTGGCAAGAATCAAAACTTCCAGCCTGCCCGGGAAAATTTTCCGTTAGTCCGCGGCGATCACCCTTGCAGCACCCGCAGCGCCCCGCGCACCAGCGCCTCCACCGGCGCTGCGGCATCCGCTTCCAGCACCTTGCGCACGGCTTTCCGGGCATCCACCTGCTTGTAGCCGAGGGCGAGCAGGGCGAGTTCCGCATCCGCGGCGGACGCACTGACCTCCCCGGCCGCAGCGTCCTGCCAGGTGTCGGTGACGCCCACCTTGTCCTTGAGTTCCAACACAATGCGTTCCGCGGTTTTTTTCCCGAGTCCCTTGATGCGGGAGAGTTCCGCCGTGTTTCCCGCGACCACACAGCCTTTGAAACGCGAAACCGGCATCCCGCTGAGCACCGCCATCGCGATCGCCGGGCCGATCCCGCTCACGCGGTCGATGAGCATCAGGAAAACATCGCGTTCCTCCTCGGTGGCAAATCCATAGAGCGTGTGCGCCGTTTCCCGGATATGCAGGTGCGTCCGCAAATCCACCTCCAGTCCCTCCGCGGCGTGCAACTTGTCGAAGGTCGAGAGCGGCACGATCACTTCGTAGCCGACGCCGTGCACGTCCACCACCAGGCGGTTCGGCCAGGCCTCGATCACCTTGCCACGCAGTCTTGCAATCATCGTGCGGCCAGCTTGGCGGCTGGCTGATCGGCGTCAATCCCGATCCGCCCCCACAGTTCGCACTTCATTCCCGCGGAAATTGTGGCAGTTTACGGCTGTTTGAAACCCTGGCTGTCAAACAAGCGGCGTCTCGCCCGGCACTTTCTCGCAGCCGTTCTTCTCGGCATCGGCGTGTGGTATCTGCTGCCCTTCGCCGTCCCCCTGCCGTCCGCTTTACTGACCGATCCGGGAGCCTCGCCGGTTTTCACCGACCGCCACGGCACGCCGATTTCGCGCCTGACCCTGGCCGATTCCTCGCGCTCCACGCCGGTTTCGCTGGACCAGCTTCCACCGGATCTCATCGCCTGCACGCTGGCGGCGGAGGACAAGCGTTTCCACGACCACGGCGGAGTCGATCTGCTCGCCACCGCCCGCGCGGCCCGCGATTTTCTCAGCCAGCGGCGCATCGTTTCCGGGGCCTCCACCATCACCCAGCAGCTGATCAAAATCTCATCCCCGCCGGCGAAACGCGGAGCTCTCACCAAAGTCCGCGAAGCCCTCGCGGCAAGACGTCTCGAAATGACCTGGTCGAAAGACCACATCCTCACTGCCTACCTCAACCGTCTCGACTATGGCAACCTCCGCAGCGGCCCCGCCGAGGCCGCGCGGTTTTACTATCAGAAACCGCCGTCCGACCTCTCGCTCGCCGAGTGCGCCCTGCTCGCCGGGCTGCCGCAAGCCCCGTCCCGCCTCAATCCGCTGCGCCATCCGCA
>JBGSUP010000507.1:0-7265 GCA_041753485.1 Akkermansiaceae bacterium | reverse complement strand
TGCCGCCGCAATCAGCAACCAGAGGATCCGGGTGGCCGTGGCGTGGCGGCCGAACAGGCCTGCAGCGGCGACCAGCAGCGAGGAGGCGATGAAATAGTTCGCCGCCTCATTGTAGTGCGCGGTGAATCCCGAGATCATCCTCGACGCCGCCCGGTCATGGAATACCGGCGAGAAGGTCGGATCCAGCAGTTGTTTTGCGACCACCCAGACGCTCGCCATCAACAACAGCGCGATGCCCCAGGCAAGAACGCGCTCGGCAACGATGTGGCCTGAGATGGCACGGATGCTGATGAAAGCTCCGACCGCGCCGCTGATCAGCAACAGGTCTGCCCGGCCGAGTTCCACCACCGGTGAAATCCACGCCCGCCACGCAAACCAGCCGGCGGTGAGGGCGGCGAAAGCCAGCAGGCCGAAATCGGAGGGCACCTTGCCGCGTTTCCAAAGGGCTGGCAGCGCGGCGCTCACGGCGATGCCGAGGGCCAGCATCGCCGGCCCCCAGGTCCATGGCCGGGTCTGCGGGCCGATGACCACCGCAAGCACCAGCGCGGCGACAAGAAAGGTGGCGGAAACGATGGGCATACTCAAGGAGTGTGGGCGTCTCGCCCGCAGAGGTGTTGGATTCAGGCTCGATCATTCATTCTATCAGAGATCCCGTGTGGGCGGGACGCCTATGCTCCCTCAAGTCACTTCGCGCCGTGACCGAAGAGCACGGCGGGAATGGTGCGCAGCAGGATCTTGAAATCCAGCCACAGCGACCAGTTGTCGATGTAGCGGAGGTCCATTTTGACCCATTCCTCGAAGCTGTTGATCTTGTTGCGGCCGCCGACCTGCCATTCGCAGGTGATGCCGGGTTTCACGCTGAGACGCCGCCGGTGGGAAATATCGCAGAAGGCCTCCACTTCGTAAAGTGGCAGCGGCCGCGGACCGACCAGGCTCATGTCGCCCCTCACCACGTTGAGCAGTTGCGGCAGCTCGTCGATGCTGAGTTTGCGCAGCAGATTGCCGAAGGGGAAGATCCGCGGGTCGCCCTCGAGTTTAAAAACCGGACCCTCCATCTGATTGCCGTGATCCTTCTTGATCTGATCGAGCATTTGCTCGGCATTGGCGACCATCGTGCGGAACTTCCACATCTTGAACGGCTGGCCATAGCGGCCGGCACGCATTTGCGAGAAAAACACCGGTGCACCCGGACTTTTCAGGCGGATGCCGATCGCCGCGACAATCCACAGCGGCAGGGTGATTAGAATGATGAAAGCCGCGCCCACCCGGTCCATCAGATCCTTGACCATCAATTCCCATGAAAGCTCGGGCGTCGAGCGCAGCACCAGCATCGGCTTGTCACCCACGGCGTCGAAAACCGGTCGCGCGATCTGGGTGCGGATGAAGGAGGCGGCGATCCAGGCCTCCACGCCCTGCAATTCGCAGGCTTCGACCGCCCGCGCCACCCTCTCAAAGCCGGTCTCCTTGGCGGCGAAGATCACCCGCGAGACCGACTCCGCCTTGAGCAGGGCGAACAGATCCGCCACCGGTCGTTGTTCGAGGTCGAAGTGTTCGATGATTTTCCAGCCGGAGGTGATTTCGGGGTCGAGATCGGCGAGCAGATCGGCCGTTTCGCTGCCGGATCCGGCCATGACCACGCGTTCTTTCGCGACTTGCAAATGGCTTTCGCGGTTCAGCCAGAGGGCGGTGAGGCGGTCGCGCAACAGGACCAGCAGAAATACCAGCAGGAAGCCAATGCCCAACACAAGGCGGCGCGTGTCCATCAGCTTGGCAAAAACCGCGAACATGCCGATCATCAGGGCGATGACCACCAGCGCCTCGATCATTTGCAGGATGGCCCGGCCGCTGCCCTTGTTGCGGATCCGCCGGTAGAAACCGAAATGTTCCAGCGCCAGTGGCGTGAAAGGCACCGCGATGTAGAGCACCCAGTTGATCGATTCGCGGGCGTTCGCATCCTCCACTCCCATGTTGAGCCAGACCCGCACCGCGTCCCGCGTTTCCCAAGCCAGCCAGAACGAGGCCCACACTAGGAGTGCGTCGGCGAGTTGCAGCGCCTGGATGCGGAAGGCTTCGTTGCGGCTGGTGGCCATGGATTTCGAATAAAAGCGGTGCCCGGTGGGCGGCGGACGAAGCAATCTTGAAAAGGCGCGCTCTGCAACCCCGGAAATGGAAACCACCTGATCAGGGAAGATCCGACTTTCCGGGTTCTTCGCACTTGGAACGCTGCGGCATGCATGTTGCGCTCCAGCCGTCATGCGTCGCGCCCTTCTTGCCGGATCCTTTCTTGCCCTCGTGGTGGCGCTTGGTTGGCTCTGGGCCCATCGTTTCGAACGCGACTCAAGCCTGCCGGTCTGGCGGCTTGCCGATCTGCGCGGGGATGTTCCGGCGGTGGCGGGAGTCGAATGGCTCGGCACGCCGGAAAAGCCATCGCTGCGGCTGCGGGTGGATGCCAAGGACCAGCGGGTTGCGGTCCGCGTGGCGATTCCCGGCGTTTCGGCAGTGGACAGCCTGCACCTCCGGCTCTGGATGTCGGCCCACGGTCTTGTTCCCGGTCAGAAGGAATGGGAAACCGGCCGTTTCATGATCGAGTGGCATCCGCCGGCCGGAGGCTCGGACGCGGAGTTGGATCCAGTCGCTGGCATCCAATTCGATCAGCGGGTAAACCCGGTCGCACTGGTCGCTCGGCCCGAGAGAGGCCCGGCGATTCCCGCGCTGCGCCTGGAACACCTCGGAATCGCGGGAGAATTTGAAGTTTCCGATCTTGAAATCATTGCGGTTCATGAAGGCCCCCTGTGGAAAACCGGGCGTTGGGTTCTCGCGCTCGGCTGGCTGCTGTGGATCGCCGCGTTGCTCCGCTCGTGGCCGGATGTTTCACGCTGGCGGGCACTTGGCGCCGCCATGATCTGCCTGCTCATGGGCATTCAATTCGTCATCCCCGGACCCTGGAAGGCCCAGCGCGCCATTGGCGGCGATTTCCAACTCGGAGACGCTGTCGAGGTCTCGCATCCGGCCGAAGCTCCGCCCTCGGTGACCACGCAATCCGCAGTCGCAATCACCTCGGGCGCGATCCCCCCCAGCGGCAAAATCCCGCCGCGCGGCGGCCTTGCGCTGAGGGTGAAACATGCGATCAAGCAGGCGCGGCCGCTGTTGCACGTGCTCCTGTTGTTCGGGCCCACCCTGGTGCTCGCCGGGCTGCTCGGCCGCAGCCATGCCCTGATGCTGGCGATCGCACTGGCGTTGTTGATCGAGTCCGCCCAACTCGCCTTCGGCTACGGCTTCGGCTGGGATGATGTCTGGGATCTGCTGACCGACGGCATCGGCATCGCACTCGCCCTGTGGATCTACCGCCGCGTCGTGACAAAATTGGAATCCGTTCGCCGTGGCCACGCGCGGCCAATGAAATGAAGGCGGCGGAAATGCGGCGGCCAGCTTCACGGATTGACACTTGATGATCCCACCATAAAATCTCCGGACCGGTCCGGCCACGGCATCCCCAACCCATGAACCCCGCTCACCCCGAAAACGGTGCCACTTTTCCCGCGGGGAAGGCGCGCAGCCATGGCAACGTGATGATCACGCTTGTCGCGCTGGCATCGCTCGCAATCGTGGTGTGGTTTTTCTGTTTCGAGACCCGCTACGGGCCGAAGCATGTGCACTCGACCCTGGGTTGGCTCAAGAGCTCCTGGAACCCGGCCACCGATTACGAGCACGGCAAACTCGTCCCCTTCGTGATCCTCGGTCTGATCCTCTATCGCTTCAAGGAGATCCGGGCCGCCGTGCAGCCGGGCAGTCTCTGGGGACTGCTTTCGGTCGTCGTGGGATGTTTGTTTTACGTGGCCGCCTACCGGACGCTGCAACCCCGCGTTGCGGTGGCCGGGCTGCCATTCATTCTCTGGGGCTCGGCCCATTTCCTCTGGGGCTGGCGGGTGGCCAAGCTGCTTGCCTTCCCCCTGTTTTTCCTCTGGATTGCCATCCCGCTGCCCACCTTCCAGCAGGCGACCACCCATCTCCAATTGCTGGCCACCGCGATGGCCCACCACGGATCCGGGCTTCTGGGGGTGGAAACCTACACCCAGGGCACCACCGTCCTGCCGGTGAAGGGGGATTGGAAACCGCTGAGCATCGCCCACGGTTGCAGCGGCATCCGCTCGCTGATGGCCCTGCTGATGATTTCCGCCACCTGGGCCTACGTGGCCAGGATGGCCATGTGGAAAAGGATCCTGCTCTTCCTCTGCGCCGTGCCTCTGGCGATTGTTGGAAACGCGCTGCGGGTGATCTCGATTTTTGTCATCGCCGAGCATGGCAACGCCGAATGGGCGTCCACCACCTGGCACGACTGGTCCGGGCTGCTGCTTTTCTATCCGTTCTCCCTGTTGCTTCTTCTGGTGATCCATTCGCTCCTCGAAGGGGGCTTGCCGTGGAAAACCGAAAACCGGCGTGAGTTGCGCCGCACGAGGGTGGCCGCCTCACAAGCGCTTGGCGAACTTCAGAAACCATGAAAGCTCTGACCCTGATGCTTCCCGTGCTGCTGGGTGGGGGACTTGCCACCGTCCACCTGCTGCCAGAGGCCGGTGAAATGGCACGCTCCGCCGTGAAAATGGATCTTCCCGCCAAAGCGGGGACCTGGACGATGCGCTCGGTGCCGGTTACGGAACTGGAGCTCTCGATTCTGGCTGCGGACACCAGTTTTTCCAAAGCCATCTGCCTGCGTGCCAGGGAGGGTGAAGTCGACCTCGCTTCGGGGCTGGCGGTTCCGGACCGGATCGATCTCTCGATCGTTCTATCAGGACATGACTTGAACAATTCGATCCACCGGCCCGAGCGCTGCATGCCGTCGCAAGGCCATGTCATCGGCAGTTCCTCCAATGTTCACCTCGAACTTGAGAACGGCAGGAAACTCACCGCCAGGCGTCTTCTGTCCGTGCAATCCATTCCCACCAACGAGGCCCGGACGGAGTATGCCAGCTTCAACTGCGTCACCTATTACTTCTTTGTCGGCCATCACCGGATCACCCAGGATCACCTCAAGCGCACCTTGTGGGACATGCAGGACCGGCTCGTGCTCGGCATGGACCAGCGCTGGGCCTACGTCTCCGCGTCCATGTGGTATGGCAAAGTCCCTTGGATTGAAGAGGAGGTGCCGATTGAGGAGGCTGATGCCAAGCTGCGGCAATTCCTGGCCGAGTTCGGCGAGGAACAGATCGACTGGGACATGATCCCGATGTGAGGTGGAAACGTCGCGTCGGCCGATGCCAATGAGAAGAATTGTAGCGTCGGTCTGTGACCGTCGAAGCCAAAGCCAGGTCCGGATCGCTTCGACCTCTGTGGTAAAGTGAGCGTGGCAAGGCTGCCCGGCCCTACCTGCCGATCAGCCCCACGATCTCCAAAAGCCTTTGCGTCGCCTTTCCATCCCGGTGGGTATGTGAAAGTTCCAGAACGTTCCGGCGTTTTTCGGCTTCGGGGTCATTTCCCTGGAACACCCTTTCCAAAGCGTCGTGCAGTTCCCTGGAGTTGGTCGCCACGGAGCCGGCGAACCAGTCGTGAATCGGCTCCACTGTGAATCCCCGCGATGATTCATATTCACCGAGATCCGAAAAGGCATGGATGACCGGCCGGTCCAGCAGCAGATAGTCGATCACCACGCTGGAAATGTCGCTGATCAACAAATCCGTGGCACCGAGAAACTCATAGAGCGACAGCGAGCGTCCCCTAAGCCACGCGTCATCCACGATCAGCAAGTTGCTCCATGTCCTGGATGCATCAAACCCCGCCATCGGATGCGGCTTGACCAACAGCACGGCGTTGCGGGACGCGAGATATCCATTGAGTGCGTCCGGATCGATGTCCGGCATTTCAAACACGTTGCCCGACTCGATTCCGTCGGTTCTCGGCAGGCCGCGCACGCTCTTGCGATAAGTCGGCAGCCAAGACACCAGTCGCACCCCGCCCGACAGTCCGAGTTTTTCCATCACCCGTTCCCGATTTGAAAAAAGCCGGTCATTGCGGGGAAGGCCGATGGGCAGCACGGCACCATGGGGTGCGATGGACCGCACCATGATGTCCGCCCAGAAAGGCGAGGTGGCGAGCGCGTAGCGGGACGAGATCGGCGGATCGTTCTGGATCATCATGCCGATCTTCTTGATCGGCATGCCATGCCAGACATTCACCGAAACCACGTCCAGCGGAAATTTCCGTGTGAAGCATGGATGCGTGAAAAACACATAACGCGCGCAACAGAACCAGAATACCCCCGCCACCGAGTTCTTTTTCACGCGTCGGGTCTTCCCGCCAGTTTGCCAAGACAGCGGCGCAACAGAATCGCTCATCAGCAGCACGACCCTGCGAATCCGGGTGGCCTGCAGTGCCTGCTCCAGCGCGATCATGCTGTCCTCGCCATCGGGCCAGCCCCAGAGCACCGCGTGGTTGAACCTCGGGCACATCCGGTGAGCGAATTCCAGCAGAGAGCGTAACATCATTTTTCCAAAGTTTGCACCCACCCCGCAGGCGTTTGAGTCAAGGCTTCAGCCGATCTTCTTCTTCCCCACGAAAGAGCACGCTGAAGCGTGAACTCCGGCGGTCCCATCCCTTCGGATGTTTCTCTCATTCCGTGAACTCGACGTTGGAGGATTCGGTCAGCCGCAAATGCGCCTTGGTCCGCGTGGTGCTCACGCCCTCGGTGCGCGGCAGGTAAACCACCTCACAGAGATTTGCGAGATGGTCGAATTTACCCTCCCAGTCATCGCCCATCACAAACACATCGATCTCATGATCGATGATGTCCCTCGCCTTTTGCTCCCAGTCGTGTTCCGGAATCACCAGATCCACGTAACGAACCGCCTCCAGCACCAGCTTCCGCTCCTCATACGAGTAGAAAGACTTCTTGTTCTTCACCCCATTGAACTCGTCGCTGGACAAGCCGACGATCAGATAATCACCCATTTCTTTGGCCCGTTTCAATAGGTTGATGTGCCCCCGGTGCAGCAGGTCGTAGGTGCCGTAAGTGATGACTTTTTTCATGATGTAAGATGGTAGGACGCCGGCCAATGAGATGGCAGGTAGGGCTGCACCGCCGGGGCCGCCGGCCAATGAGATGAGCAGGTAGGGCGGCACCGCCGGGGCCGCCAGCCAATGAGATAGCAGGTAGCGCGGCACCGCCGGGGCCGCCGGCGAATGAGATGAGAATGAAAAGTTCTTGGGAATTCGTAGCGTCGGTCAAGATCGCATCATTCACCACCCATTCTCCGGTTCCCCCGGCGGTGGAACCC
>JBGSUP010000506.1:0-1995 GCA_041753485.1 Akkermansiaceae bacterium | reverse complement strand
ATCGCGGGCCTCGCCGAACTCGAACGCCACGGCTTGCGCGCGGCGCTCATCGACGCAGTCGGTGCCGCCACCCGCAGGGCTGGTGAACTCGGCGGCAAGTGATGTCACTTCGCCGGTTTTTCCGCTTTCCCAGATCATTTGACATCCTATGCTTGGCCCCATGCTTCACCGGTTCATCGCCTCGGCCTTGTTGTCCGCAGCCTGCTTGTGGCTCGCTTCCTGCGGATCAAACTCGGATGCGCCCATCCTCGCCGGCAACACCCAAGCGGCATCCTCCGAGGGTGAGGCTCTCTATCAACAAGCGAAGAATGCCGATGACGCGGGCAAATCCAGCCGTGCGATCAAGCTCTATGACCGGACGGCAAACCGCTACCCGTTCGCACCATCAGCCGCACAGGCCCGCTTCCGCCAGGCCCAATTGCTCGAACAGCAGGGCGAAATCGAAAAAGCCTTCGACGCTTATGACAAATTCCTCCAGCACTTCCCCGGCAACAACCTCTACACCACCGCCCTCAACCGTCAGGCAGCCATGGCCCAGTCCGCCGCCGAGGGCGATGTAAAATCGAGCTTCCTCGGCCTCAAAACCAAAATCTCGCTCGACAAAACCGTCGCCATGCTCGGCAAGGTCCGCGACAACGCCCCGAAGTCCCGCGCCGCTTCCAAAGCCCAGTTCACCACCGGCGAGCTCTATCAGGCGAAGAGAAAATTCAAGGAAGCCACCACCAGTTTCCGCCAGCTCGTGCGTGACCAACCCGAAAGTCCCGAGGCGCCCGAAGCCTTGTTCCGCGTCGGTCTGATCCTGATGGAGGAGGCGGACCGGGGAAATCAGAACCAATCCACCCTCGATCTGTCACGCGAGGCCTTCAATGACTACCTCATCCAATACCCCGGCCACTCGCGCAATGCCGAGGCTCGCAAGTTGATCGACAGCCTTGGCGGCCGCGACCTCCAACGCTCCTTCGATATCGCCGAGTTCTATCTGAAAACCGGCAAGCCCGAATCCGCAAAGGTTTACTACCGCGACATCGTCAAGCGCAGCTCCTCCGGCTCCCTTCACGATGCCTCAAAACTCCGCCTCAAGGAACTCGGCGAATGATCCACCACCTCAAATCCGCTGCCCTGCTCGCGCCACTCCTCACCCTGGCCTCCTGCGCCGGCTATCAACTCGGCGGTGCCAAACCCGCCTCGCTTGCAAACGTGCGGAACATCGCCGTGCCGATGTTCGCCAATGAAACCCAACACCCGCGCGCAGGTGCCCTCGCCACCTCCGCCGTGACCAATGCCCTCGTTCAGGACGGCACCTACCACATCTCCTCCCTCGATCACGCCGACGCCCTGCTCGAAGGCACCCTCGAGAATATCAACTACACCGCCATTCGCGGCACCCGCCTCGACAGCCTCTTCCCGGAGGAACTCGCCAATACCGTGTCGCTCAGATGGACCCTGCGCGATGCCAAGGACCCCACCCGTCTGCTCGCCGCCGGAACTTCCCAAGGCACCAGCCAACTCTTCGTCTCCTCAAATCTCCAAACGGCACGCAACAACGCCCTGCCCGAAGCCCTCGACCGCGCCGGCTCCGCGCTCGTCTCCAGCTTGGCCAACGGCTACTGACCGGTTCCCGTTTCCTGCTTGCTGCATACCATGGAGTCGGTATCATGATCGGATGAAGCCGCGCAAAAAACAGCCGCAGATCACCCGTCAGGCGATCCTGAATGCAGTCGGCGCGGAATTCGCCCTGCACGGTTATGCCGGCACCGGTTTGGGATCGATCGTGACACGCGCGGACCTGACCAAGGGTGCGCTCTTCCACCACTTTCCGGACAAACGCGCAATGGCAGCCGCATGGATCAGCGATCACCTTGCCCCGGCGATGGTTGCCCGTTGGATTGCGCCGCTGGAGTCGATCGGCTCACTCGATGCGTTGCGGGCGCTCTGCCGCGCGCGCTGCATGGAACTCGAACCCGGAGATGCGGTCTCCACACTGGTTTCGCTCAC
>JBGSUP010000505.1:0-3346 GCA_041753485.1 Akkermansiaceae bacterium | reverse complement strand
TCGCCTCGGAACCTTGTGGACAACTTTCCTCCAAGGGCGGAACCACACCCAACCAAACACCAAAAACACCGCCACCCCGCCCCTCATGCACCATAGCTAAAATCCGCCCGCACCCGGCTCCGCTCAGGGGACCACTTCATCGCCGATGCTGTATGCATTGGCAGTGCTACTAAAAACGATGCCGACAACGCTTCGAGCCGATGTGAACCCGACCGTGTTGAAACCGGCAGCCGCATTGCCGAAATTCCAGATATCACCGGTGGTAACGCTATTTTGAGTCGCCGTGATGTTGTCTGGACCTGAAACGGTAGTCCACCAGCTGGAAGGAGAATTCGCCGAGGTTCCTGTGTTTTTCCAATAGATGTCCGTAACCACCGCGTGAGCCGAAGGAACAGCGGCGGTCAAGCAAATGGCGAGGGCGAAACCGGTCCGGCTGGCGGCTGAGATCGGGGCGAAGATGTTGGTTCTTGAGTTTTTCATAATGTTGTTATTGTTAGTTGGGTTGTTTTTCGGGTTCTCGTGTGAGTGGTTGGATTGAATCGTGGGGGGCATGGAAAATCAGTAGACGCCGTTCCAGAAGGGATTGGCGTTGCCGCCGGCGGCGTCGAAGCGCTCGATGTCCTGTTTGGTTATCATCCCGGAGCTGCCATCGAAATAAACGACGATGGCCTTGTCGCCATGACGGAAAGCCATTTTGCCGTCCTGGGTCTTGCCTTCGACTGGCGATGACCACCAGGCTTTGCGTCCGGCGTATTTGGCGGCGGAATCCGTCGCCGTGACGAAAACCACGGTGCGACCGGGACTGGTGAGCTTGCAGGTTTGGATATACCGCTCCTTGCTATTGTCCGGATAGGTCGTGGATTTGATGAACTCGTGATTCATGCCGTAGTTCGCGTTGAGACGGGTTGACAACTTCTTCTTGGCGCGGACGGTGATCGGATCCAGCAGGCTGACCGGCACGACGGTATCCTCATCGACGGTGTACAAGGTCGCGCCGATGAGATCCTGCTTGCCGGTCAGATAGGACAGAAACTTTAAGTTGCGGAACCAGTAAGTGACCACCCCGTCGGGGTCCGTGTTGGAATAAGAGACGTAGCGGTCGTTGTGATCGGTGGCATAAGAGGCATTGGCGTTCTGCAACTGGCGCATGCTTGCCACCGTGGCGGCGCCGTCCGCAGCCTCACGCAGGCGGGTAAACCCGAGCATGGATAAAGCCGCGAGGGTGGCGGTGATGACGATCACCACGAGCAACTCCACGAGGGTGAAGCCGGCGCTCGGACGAAGAGAAGGTCTTCTCATGAAAAAGTTCGGGGTTTAACTAAGCAATTCGAGCGGGACTGATGGATGGATTTCCCACTGCCACGAAGACAGTTTCAGCGAGGACGCGCCGCAGGGGTAGTCGGATGAAATGACGACACTCGCGGGGAATTCCGGATCGGTGGATTCCGCCGGGTTGCGGGTGCCGCGCGCTCGAAAAATCACGGCATGTCCCCTCTTCTGCGGGCGTATTTCATGACGGCCGCGGTTTGGCTGCTCACATGAAGTTTTTCGTAGATCCGTTGGATATAGGTGCGCACCGTGCTGAGGCTGATGCCGAGGTTTCCAGCAATCTGCTTGTAGGGCTGCCCGCAGGACAATCCATGAAGCACCTCGAGCTCGCGCGGGGCGAGGGTGGCGGTCTCGTCCGGCGTGGACGCTCGCCTTTCGAACGACTGCACCACCATGCGGGCGATGTGGCCGGACATCGGCGAGCCACCGTCATAGACTTCGCGGATCGCTTGCAGGATTTTCGCAGGACGGTTGCTTTTCACCAGATAGCCGAAGGCCCCGGCGGACAATGATTTGAAAACCTGCTCGCTGTCCTCGAAGACGGTGAGCATGATGATTTTGACCGATGGCAAAGCCGCGCGCAGACGCGGGACGCACTCGATCCCGCTCATTCCGGGCAGGTTGATGTCCATCAGCACCACGTCAGGCGGATTGAGTGGAATCCCTGCCAAGGCGGCCTCGGCATTCGGATAGGCGCAAAGGCAGGCGAAATCCTGCTGGCCGGCGAAATAGCGGACCAGAATCTCGCGCAACCTGGTGTCATCCTCAACGATGGAAACCTTGATCATGACGGGATGGGGTGACTGTTTTCCGCCGAGGCGAGGATCAACGCAACTCGATTCAATGCCAGCGATTGTCGAATGCACCATGTGGTAGCGTCGCAGGTGACGTGGGTCCCGGGCAGTCGGACAAAGTGACGACACGCGGTGGCCGGGAAACGAGGGATATCCGGTGGATTCGGCATGGGTTCAGGAAATCGGGACGGTAAAGGAAACGCGGGTACCCTCGCCGGGTTTGCTGCGGCAGTCAAACCGCCCGCCGATTCCGCGCATGCGCTCACGCAAGTTCCCTAGGCCGCTGCCGCCGCCCGCCCGCGATTCCGGGGCGGATGGATCAAATCCCCTGCCGTCGTCCTCGATCACAAGTTCGAAGGCGTCAGGATGCTGGATCAACTGGATGCGCACCTGGCGGGCAGCCGCGTATTTCAGAACATTGTTGAGCGCTTCCTTGGCGGCAAGAAACACCTGGTGACGCGCTTCCGTGGAGAGCATCGAGGGCGGAATCACCTGCGGCAGATCAAACACGCATTGCGTCGAGGTTCCCTCGAAAAACTCCTCGGCATGGCGGCAAAGGTAATGGGCGAGATCCCCGAGCGTGTCGTTGCGGGGATTGACCGCCCAGACGATTTCATCAAAGGCCAGAATGGTTTCGCGCGCCGTGTCGGAGATCTCCCGCACCTCAGCCCTCGCTGACGGTGTTAGATCGGACTGACCATCCACCATTTCGCTCAACAGCGACAATCGGGTGAGTTTGGCCCCCACCTCATCATGCATGTCGCGGGCGATCCGGGCACGTTCCTTGTGGAGGGCCGCCTGCTGTTTCAAGTGCTGCATGCGACCGCGCAGGCGGCGGAACGACACGTAGCGCACGACCGCAATCACCGCCGCCGTGAAAAGCGTGAGTGCGAGGATCCGGAACCACCACGTCTGCCAGTAAAACGGCTCCACCACCAAGGCGAGTGTCGCGCCGGTTTCATTCCACAAGCCCGAATTATTGCATGCGATGACCCGGAATTCATAGTCCCCCGCCGGCAGCTGCGGATAACTCGCGCGGTATTCGGTGTTGGCCTCGATCCATTTCCGATCAAAGTTCTCCAGGCGGTAGCGGAAGTGAACGTTTTCCGGCGAGGAGAAACTCAAGGCCGCGAATGCAAACTCCAGCTTGCCGTGCCCCGGTGCCAGCCGCAGCGGCTTGGCGGGCGCGCGCAATTCCGGCAACGGCGCGGCAGCGCGGTTTT
>JBGSUP010000504.1:0-1501 GCA_041753485.1 Akkermansiaceae bacterium | reverse complement strand
GCCGGGTGGCTGTGGGGCTGGCCATGGGCGCTCGCCGGCGGCGCACTCATCGCGGCAAGCTACTGTCTGGCGGTGCTGCGGCCCTCCTGCCAGTGGCTCGGGCCGGTCCGTTGCCAGACCAACGACCGGAGCATCCTCATCACCATCGACGACGGCCCCGACCCGCGCGACACCCCGCGCCTGCTCGATTTGTTAGACCGGCACCGGGTGAAGGCGGTGTTTTTCATGATCGGGGAAAAGGTTCGCGAACATCCCGGACTCGCGTGCGAGGTATTGCGTCGGGGCCATGAGATCGGCAACCACAGCATGACCCATCCGCAGGCCGGTTTCTGGTGCGCGGGGCCCTCGCGCACGCGCCGCGAGATCAGCGATTGCCAGCGGGTGATCGAGGAGGTCACGGGTTTCACGCCCCGCTGGTTCCGCGCGCCTGCCGGGCACCGGAATCTTTTCACCCATCCTGTTGCCAGCGAGTTGGGACTTGAGGTGATGGCATGGCGGCGGCGGGGTTTCGATGCCGTGGAAACCAATGCCGGGAAGGCGCTGAAGCGCATTCTCACCAAGCTTGGTCCGGGCGATATCGTGCTCGTTCACGAAGCCACGCCGATCGCCGCCGAGGTGCTGGGAGGCTTGCTGGATGCCTCCAGCCCGCTGCGTTCTGGCGAAGCCCCGCCACGGCATGGTCCCAGCTGACGCCGGACCGACCCTAATCCCGCGCTTGAGGCTTGGCATTCCCGCTCGATGGTTCACAAAGAAACCATGTTCAGCGCAAGCAAGCTCACCCCGGATCAAATCGATCACCTCAGACAGCGCGCCGCGAAGGGGGCCACCATGTCCGATCTCCAACGCGACCTGAAAGAGGAATTCGGCCACACGCTCACCTACATGGACACGCGTTTCCTGATTCTCGACCTCGGCATCGAGTTGATCGAGGAACCCAAGGCAGCCGAAAAAAAGGAGGAGGAAAAACCCGCGCCGGTGCCCACTGGAGCCGTCACCGTGACGATGGACACGCTCACCCTGCCCGGAGCGCTGGTCAGCGGGAAAGTCACTTTCAGCGATGGCGAGACGGCGATCTGGATGCTCGATCAAAGCGGCCGCCCCGGACTGGACCCGGACACGCCCGGCTATCGTCCGAACCAGCAGGACATCCAGGAGTTCCAGATCCAACTCCGCGCCCTGATCGAAAAAAGCGGGCTTTGAGCGCCTGATTCGCACGCCATGGATGGTCCCCGGTATCGAGAGGAACTGCGACCCGCGGCCTTGAACACGCTGCGGAAGCCGCGGCGTCCCAGACCGGCGCTCCCGGCCCGCGGCCATCTGCTGTGGGCGCTGCTTGTCGGCATTCTGGCCTGGGTGGCGGGCAGCCGCGCCATCAAGCAGACCTCGCGGGTTGCATCGAGCGAACCGCTCGGAATGCCACCCGGATTGATCGCCAAGCTCGCGGGCGTCCGGGTCGAGACTGCCATGGCCAAACTTGACCAGAAACGGCCTGACGAAGCGC
>JBGSUP010000503.1:0-3306 GCA_041753485.1 Akkermansiaceae bacterium | reverse complement strand
GCTGGCCGCCGGAGAGTTCGGAGGGCGTGTTGCGCTCCTTGTCGGGCAGGCCGACGGAGGCGAGCGCCTCGCGCGCGAGTTGGTGGCGTTGTTTCCGCGAGTAGCCGCGGTAGAGCAGCGGCAGCTCGACGTTTTCCAGCGCCGAGGTCCGGGCCAGCAGGTTGAAGCCCTGGAAGATGAAACCGAGCGCGTGGCGGCGGATCAGTGAACGCTGGTCCTTGTTGAGGGTTTCCACCTCGATGCCCTTGAACTGATAGGATCCGGAGCTCGGACTGTCGAGGCAGCCGAGGATGTTCATGAGCGTGGATTTTCCCGAGCCGCTGGGGCCCATGACGGCGACGAATTCGCCGCTGTGGATGGTCAGGTCCACCCCGCACAAGGCCGTAAAAGCGGCGTCACCGCTGCCGTAGGTCTTGGTCAGCCCGCGCAGCGAGATGAGGGTTTCAGCGGTCATTCGGTCGGACTGAGTACGCAGGCTGTCATCATCGTTGCGGCGTGTAGCGTTCCGGTGGTTGCGTGGGAAGCGAAATCGGCTTCGCGGATTTCCAGAGGTGTGATTCTGCCATTCGTGTCGCCGTCAGAGCCAAGTTTGCCGTGGGAATGGATGTGGGCCACGTGTATTTCGCGCAACGAATCGATGTGGGCGTGGGTTTAAATCTGGAACGAGTGACGGGACGGCGCGGCAAGACATCTGTCGCATGTTGCTTTCCGAGCATTTTGCTCGTCATTTGTGATTTTCCCCGGTCACTGCGGACTTGCTGCAATTCAGCACAAGGTCTGTGGTGTGATCACTCAATCCCCACCCGCAAATCCCGCGCGCTCCATAGCAAATTCGTCGCGCCCGCGGCCTTGCCACGCATCCTGCGCGCGCCGCTCTTGCGCTTCGGGCCGAACCTCTCCCGGCACTGCTCGAACATGCCGTCCACAAACGCCCGGCTGCCGATCACCGCGCCATCGCTGAAATATCTCACCTTCCGCCGTAGCATCCCCGCCACCCGGAGCGCGGACTTCAGTCCACCCGTCTCCGCTTCCTCCAAAATCCTCCGCCTCTTCATCCCCTTCCTCACCACCTCCGTCACCCGCTCGCCCTCCGCATTCACCGCCTGCCGAGTCTTTTCGTCACCCTCTTCCAACAAAAGCATTCGGTATTCCCGCGCAACCCGGCCCGCCCAGTGCCGCGCATCCGCCTCCCAACCCTTGTCGGCCATCACCGCCCGCACCAGGCCCGCCTTGGCCTTGGCCCCACTGCGGCCCGTGGCACCCATCGCCTCGCCATAACTGCTCCAGCGATACTCCGCCGGGTCTTCCACCATGCCCGCACGCACCGGATTCAAATCGATGCAGGCCGCCATCATTTTCGAAGCCAGGCCTTCCTCCACCAACACGCTCTTGAACGTTTCCTCCCAAAGGTTGCCGCGGCGCTTCGTCCGCGTGTCGTGCCAGCGGGTGAAGCGCTGCAGCAAGGTTTTCATGAACTCGGACAAATCATGCATCCGGTAGGTGAATCGTTCGTGGATGCGTTGCACACAAGCCTCGCCATCCCGCGCCCGCCCTTCCGCCACGACCTGCCGCGCATCCGCCATTTCCTTCGCCACCGCGGCGACAAAAGCCTTCGGATACAGCGCACCGAGCCGTTTCAAAAGCTGCTCGTCCGTCAGAGGCCCCTTCGGCCGCGGCGGGACCTCGAGCAGGATGTGGAAATGATTGCACATCACGCAGTAAGCCAGCACCCGGCAGCCGGAGAAATTCTCCATCATGCGCATGTAAATGCGGAACTGTTCCTTGTCATCCGGCCCGAAGGCAAAGCGCTTGTCCACCACCCGCGCGAGGCAGTGGTAAATCGCCGGCTTCGTCTCCGAATCCGCCCAGGGATTAATCCATCGCGCGCGTGCCATGGCGCCAGAGACGCAGGGCGGCAGGAATCTTGCAAGAACTTTTTAATATTTTTTGTCTCTCGTAATTTTTTATCATCCCGCCGCCAAAGCCGAACGCGAGCGCATCGCCTTCCTCACCGGGCGGCCCCTGCTCGTCGGCGCGGCACCCGTCGCACCCGAGAAACCTCCCCGCGCCGTTTCCTGCCCGTGCTGCGGCAACCCGCCGACTACCCGCATTTTAACCGCCGACGGGTTGGGGAATAGCTGTCCACCCCAGCACGCGGGCGAGCTTGGTCATCGACTCCGGCGATGGGACATCCTTGCCGCGGCAATAGGTCGAGATGGCCGCAGGCCGCAGGCCGGCGCGGCGGGCGAGTTCGGATTGATTCCACCCGCCACGCCACCGCACCGCTATTCTGGTGAAACCACACCAGCACATCACACCCCAATGGCTCACGATCGAGGGGGCGCGCAAATAATGCGGCCTTTCGGACGGCACCATTCACGCCTACATCCGCTCGGGCCACGTCGTCTCGGCTATGGTCACCCTGCCTGGCAACCACCGGGGTCGGCGGCTCATCAATCGGGCGAGCCTTGATGCTTTCATCGAAAGCTACGTCGTCGGCACCAAGCGCGAGGCCGATCAGCAGCAACGGAGCCTGCTGGACTTGCTGGCAACTGCGGCCGATGTCATAGCCGAAGCCCGCAGGATGATGGCAGGAATGCGTGGAGATTCTGGGGATATGTGACGGCCTTCGTGAAATTTAAGCCGTCAATACCATCCGGATAATGAACCGGAGGACACGAATGCGCATGTGGGAGGCACATGAGCAGCACTCTCAGAAGCCTGATTCACTTTCCGCTTACTTTCCGTTTGGGGGTGCGTTTTCGTGCGCTTTTCAGCGCTTTTGGCCATTTTTCTAACGGCTTTATTTTCTTCACATCCTGCTGATTTTCAGCGAAAAACGCTGGAGGCGGAGGTGGGAATTGAACCCACGCATGACGGTTTTGCAAACCATTGCCTTACCACTTGGCTACTCCGCCGTGCGCATGGCGCGGGGGCGAGTGACTACGCGTTGGCCGGGCGGGTGTCAATGCCCGGATTTCCGGAAAATGTGGCGTTGAGCGCGGCGAAGGCATGATCGAGACCGTCAAGAGTCGTGCAGAGCGGGGGCATGAGGACAATGGTGTCGAGAATCGGCCGGGTGAGCAGGCCGTGGGTGCGGGCGGCGCGGCACATGGCCTCGCCCACCCGCGCTGCGGGCGGAAATTTTCCACCATCCGGCTGGCGGAGTTCGATACCGGCGATGAATCCGCACTGGCGGACTTCGTGGATGATGGGATGGGCGGCTTGGAGCGCGGCCAAACCGGCGCGGAGGTGCTCGATTTTCGGGGCGAGTTTTTCGAGGGTTTTTTCCTGCTGGAAAACATC
>JBGSUP010000502.1:0-1882 GCA_041753485.1 Akkermansiaceae bacterium | reverse complement strand
GTGGAACCACCCGGTCCCATTCCGAACCCGGAAGTGAAACGCCTCAGCGCCAATGGTAGTGGGACGATAGGTCCTGTGAGAGTAGGTCGTCGCCAGGTTATTGCCCGGATCCAGCCAACACTGGATCCGGGCTCTTTTTTGTCCATAGCCCGTGGTGGATTATCGTTTTTCGCCGTCCTCAAGCCAGGCATCGATGCCACCGAGCACGTTTTTGACGCGGGTGAAGCCCCGCGACACGAGCATCTCCACGGCTCTTGCCGAGCGCATGCCCATCTTGCAATGAACCAGGATATCGCGGTCACGTGGCAAGCTGCCGATTTGCTCCACCAGGGTTCCCAGCGGGATCAAGCGCGAACCTTCGATACGGGCTATGGAATGCTCGTGGGGTTCGCGGACATCGATGAGCAGACCTTGGAAATCGCCTGCGAGCAGAGTGCGGAGTTCGGTGGTGGTGATGGTTTGCATGGCTGTGGCAGAAGGGGTGCAGGTGCTTTGCGCGAGGGTTTCCTGATTGCGAACGCCGGTGATATCCGGGTGGTTGCCGCACAAGCGGCAATGTGGATCGCGCTTGATTCCGAGTGTGCGGAACGAACTGCGCAGGGCGTCATAAACCGTCAGCTTCTCAAGTGGCGTCTCACCGATTCCAAGAAGCAACTTGAGGGTTTCCATCGCCTGGATGGAGCCGATAATTCCGGGCAGGACGCCGAGTACGCCGGCTTCCTGGCAGGACGGGACGCTGCCGGCGGCAGGCATTTTCGGCAGCATGCACCGGTAGCAGGGCCCGCCGAGATGCGGCGCGAAGACGCCGGTCTGTCCCTCGAAGCGGTGGATCGCGCCATACACCAGCGGCTTGCGCAGGAAAAATGCGGTGTCATTGGTGAGAAAGCGCGTCGGGAAATTATCCGAGCCATCGACAATGATGTCATAGGCGCGGGCGATTTCGAGTGCGTTTTCCGGGGTGAAACGCAGCGGGTGAGATTCCACGTGCACATGTGGATTCACCTCGCGGAGCCTGGCAGCAGCACTTTCGTGTTTAGGTCTTCCGACCCAGGATTCGCCGTGGAGAATCTGCCGTTGGAGGTTTGAGGCATCCACCACATCGGCATCCACCAGTCCGAGGCGGCCGACGCCTGCGGCGGCCAGGTACAACGCGGCGGGCGAGCCGAGCGCGCCGCAGCCAATGAGCAGCACCGAGGCGTTTTTCAGTCGCAACTGGCCTTCCTCGCCGATCGAGGGGATGAGCAAATGGCGGGAGTAGCGCTGCAACTCCGTGGGCGACAACATTTCCGGCATGGCGGCGCAATCATGGTCCGGGATCATGCCCTTGTCCACCAAGGTGAAAAACCATTTTGCGCGCGTGGATTCGGTGATAGACTTCGTCATGCCAGAAGTTCTTTCTACCTTCCGCTTGCACCCCGGTGATCAGGCACCGGATTTTTCCCTCCCCGATGCCGCTGGTCGGATCACTTCACGCGCGGCTGCCGCTGGTCCCGCTGGCTTGTTGGTGGTCTTCGCCTGCAATCACTGCCCCTTTGTGGTTTGTTTGGCGGATGCGCTCGGTGATCTGGCACGGGAAATCGCTCCGCAGGGCGTCCACACGGTGGCGATCAATCCGAATGACGCAGCAGAATATCCGGAGGATAGCGCGGAACAGATGGTGCGGTTCGCATCACAGCACCGCTGGGATTTTCCCTATCTCATCGACGAATCGCAGGAAGCCGCCATGGCATACGGAGCTGCCTGCTGAAGCGGTCCCGCAAAACGGAGCCAGTGTGTAAGCTATGGAACTGAGGGGTCCGGGGTGGTAGAAACCACCACCGAACCAATGAAAAGAAAGAGAAGAACACACAGTGCCGAGTTCAAGGCCCGCGTGGCCCTGGAA
>JBGSUP010000501.1:0-10799 GCA_041753485.1 Akkermansiaceae bacterium | reverse complement strand
TGCCGGTCTTGCCGGCGACCTTGTAGCCCGGGACGGCGGCGAGGGTGGCGGTGCCGCCGGGCTCGGTGACTTTGCGCAGCGCCTCGCGCATCTTTTTGGCGGTTTCCGGCTTGAGCACCTCGGCGACGACTTCCGGCGGATAGGATTCAACGACGGTGCCGTCGTTGGCGACGAGCGACTTGACGATGCGCGGTTTGAGCAGTTTGCCGTTGCCGGCGATCACTGAGTAGGCGCAGGCCATCTGCAGCGGGGTGACATTGAGTGCGTAGCCATAACTCGCGCGGGAGAAATCCACGGCGTTGCCGGTGTTGCGGGCGATGCCGGAGCTTTCGCCGCTGAGCAGCACACCGGTCTTGCGGCCGAAACCCCAGCGCTCGGTGTAATCAAAGAAACGCCTCGCCCCAAGCTGGCGGGCGAATTTGTAGGCACCGATGTTGCTGGATTTGATGAGCACGCCCTCAAGCGTGAGATTGCCGTAGGGATGGTGGTCGGGAACCTGGATCTTGCCCTCATGATAGAGCCCGTTGTGGCAGAAGATCGAAGTGAATGGCGTGGCGAGACCTTCGTTGAGAACCCCTCCGGTGGAAACGATCTTGAAGGTCGAGCCCGGCTCGTAAATCGCCTGGATCGCATAGTTGAAACCATTTTCCGCGATGTTCTGCTTGTGATTCAGGTCGAAGTGAGGGCGGCTCGCCATGGCGAGGATTTCGCCGGTTTTGGGATCCATCAGGACCACCGCGCCGCGGACCGATTCGAACTCGGCGAGGCAGGCGTCCATTTCCTCCTCGACGATCGCCTGCAGGCCCATGTCGATGGTGAGTTGGACGTTCAGCCCGGCGCGGGGTGGCAGCAGGCTGGAGGAATTTCCGGGAACGACCAGGCCGCGGGCGTCGCGGCAATGTTCGCGCCAGCCATCGCGGCCGGCGAGGTATTCCTCCATCGAGGATTCCACTCCGAAGCGGCCGACGACGCGGGTTTGGGTTTTGCCCTCGTCATCGGTTTCCTCGACCTCGCCGGTGAATCCAAGGAGGTGGGTGGCGAGATTGGGGGCGGTGTACCACCGTTTGATCGAGTTTTGGAATTCGAAACCCTGAATCCAGTGTTTGTCCACGGCGTCGCGCAGGTGGTCGGCCACATCTTCCGGCAGATCCTTGGCGATGGGCACCCATTTGCCCTTGCTGGTCTCGATTTTCGCGCGGAGTTCCTCGCGGCGCATGCCAAGCGGCCGGGCGAGCACGCCCACCGAGTAGGCCAGGTGCTTGCGGACGATGGTTTCGGCGGTTTCGGCGTTGAGAATGTCCCCGCGCAGGCTGTTGATGCGGCGGCGGCGGGCGACTTCATCGAGTTCGTTCCAACCGGCCTCCGCGCTGGCCTCCTGGTAGGCGAGGCCGTAGGCCGCGAGTTTGGGATCGAAGAGGTGATTCTTGTCCACGAAGACGGTGGAAACCGGGATGCTCTTGGCCAGGGGTTCCTCGCGGCGGTCCACGATCATGCCGCGCAGTGCCGGAAGTTTTTCAATGCGGTGGTAGGCCTTGCGCGAGCTCTCGGCGTAGCGGTGGCGGTCCACCAGTTGGATCTGGACCAACCTCCCCGAAAGCACGCTGAGCCCGATCACCAGGATCGAGCACAGGAGGATGCAGCGGGTTTGAAACGAGGACTTCACTGGCTAGGGAGCGGCGGACGCGACACTCCGGCGGTGTGGCGGCGCGGGATCAATTTCTTCAACGACGGCGAGGGAGATCGGACGCAGATTCGATCCGTTCTCCTCGAGTTGCTTGCGAATGACGAAGCGGTTGAGGAGTTGATCCATCCGCATTTCGGTGGTGCGGATTTCCAGGCGGCAGTGTTCGACGCGGCGGTCGATCGCGTCGATTTCCCGCCGGACTTGGATCTGGCGGTTTTTGTAAAAGACGTGGAGCACGCCGCCGGCCGCCATGATCGCGAAGGCGAGGATGACGGAGAAAATCACGGCTGCGGGTGTCCGGGTTTGGTCGCGGCGGCGGTTCATGAGGCGGGGTCTAAAAGCTGCGCGACCCGCAGTTTGGCACTGCGGGCTCGCGGGTTCAGGGAGGTTTCTTCAGCGGTAGGAATGATGGCCTTGCGGGCGAGGAGCTGGAATTGGTAATCTGGATTCGCGCGGGGTTGCGGCCAGCCAGGGTCATCGATGAATGCGGAGGACCGGTGCCTGAGTAAGCGCTTGACCATGCGGTCTTCGAGACTGTGGAAGGTGATGATCAACAAACGCCCGCCCGGTTTGAGAACGGAGGGCGCGGCGGCCAGTGCGGCGGCCAGCGATTCGAGTTCCTCATTGACCGCCATGCGAATGGCTTGAAACGCGCGGGTGGCGGGATGGGTGCGGCCGTGACGGCCGACGGCGGCCTCGATGCAGGCGGCGAGTTCCGTGGTGGTTACGAATTTTCCCGCGGCCCGTTGGTTTACGATGGCGGCCGCGATCCGGCGGGCTCTTGGCTCCTCGCCAAATTCAAAAAAGATTCGTGCCAGCTCTGTTTCGCTCCACTCATTGACGATTTTCGCTGCGGTGTGCGGGCTGGAGGGGCCCATCCGCATGTCAAGCGGGCCCTCACGCATGAAGGAGAACCCACGGGTCGCCGAATCGAGCTGGCGCGAGGAGACGCCCAGATCGAGCAGGAGGCCATCGGCCCGCTTGCCCTGCTGAATGGCGGGAATCTCTTGCAGGCGGGAAAAATTCCCCTCCCACGTGGAAAAACGATCGCCGAACTCGATGAGTCGCGCGCGCGCGTGCGCGAGAGCCTCCGGATCGCGGTCAATGCCGAGCACCGCTGCGCCCGCCTGGAGGAAAATCTCGCTGTGGCCGCCGCCGCCGAGAGTGCCGTCGATGATGAAGCGGCCCGGTGCCGCTTGCATCCACCCGGCGATTTCCGCAGGAAAAACCGGCAAGTGATAGGGTCCGGTCCGGGCCTCGACGTCACAAAAATCGGCGGGTGCCTGCTCCGACAACCAGCCAGAAGCGGCGCAGGCACCCGTAGTTTCGACAGGCCGTCGTGCTGTCCCGAGCCCGGCGTCCTGCGTTTTTCCAGAAAGTCCCGATGGTCGCGCGGCAAACAACACACCCGAAGCCGCGCGAACCATCGTCTGAAACCGCGGAAACAGCCCCTTCCCGGGAAAGTCTCCGCGCCCCACCATGAAAGTCACCGGACGCCGTACCGACAACCAGCCAGAAGCGGTGCGGACGTCCGTGGATTTGACAAAACGCCGTGCTGTCCCGAGCCCGGCGTTTCTTGTGTCAGGGAAAACTTGCGATGGCCGCGCGGACAACCAGCCAGAAGCCGCGCGGACCATCGTTTCAAATGACGAAAGAAGTTCTGTCCCGAGAGACTTCTCACGCCCAGCCATGAAAACGGGCGAACGCCGCACCGACAACCAGCCAGGAGCGGTGCGGACGTTCGTGTTCCTGACAAGACCCGGTGCTGTCCCGAGCGCTGGGCCTTGAATTTTGGAAAAAAGGAATCCCAACTCGGGCGCCGGGGCGACGACGGCCGGAGCCGCCGGTATGCGGACCGCCTCAAGCGCCAGAGTTGGTGGGGTGAACAACATTGCTGCTGTTGGGTGTGTCGTGGGTGAGTGCCTAGAAAATGCCGAGCTCGTCCTTCTCGTCCTCGCTGGTTTCGAGATCCAGCTTGGTATCGAAATTCTCCTTGCTCCAGATCTCGAAATGGATGCCGCGGCCGGCGAGCACCACATCCGCATCCGCGGCGATACCGGCCTTTTCGCTGAGGTCTTTGGGGACGAGGAGTTTGCCCTGATCGTTGAGCGACGCCTCGCGGCAGAGCATCGCCAGCTTGCCGAGCATCTTGCCTTTTTCGGCCGGCGTCTTGTCGCATCCCTGGATCAGCGCCACTTTTTCGTCGTAGGCCTCCTGGCTGAGCACTTTGACCACCGGCATGTCGTTTTCCCGCGAAAACAGCAGGAACAGCGAGGCTCCCGGCTCCGGACGCCAGGCAGTGGGGACGGAAACCCGGAACTTCGGGTCCATCTTGAAGGGCTTGAATCCCTTGTAGCGCTGGTGGTTGCTGATCATCGAAGGGCACCGACGGTCGCGTCAGTGGTTTAGGGATACACTGAAATACACTCAGCCGACAAGAAGAATTTTGGAGAAATTCAATAAATTTTCAAACTATTAAAATACAATGTGTTATGGGATGATTGGTCTTGAAAGTTTTAAATTGAATCCACGGATTGTTATCGGGCAAGAGGCGAATTTTTTAAAAGAACGCGCTCATAAAGTCCCGGTATTGATAAATTTCCGAGGTGAGTGTATCTGAGGCAGGCCCCAGTGAACCACGTTTTTATCGAGTTCCATTGCCGACGAATGGGGGAGGCGCGGTTTCCGCAAGATCCACCCGACCGCAGAACTGCCCCCGGCTGGCAGCCGCGCCATCGCGGCGCACAACTCGAACCTTGTCACTTATCCGCCACATGGCCACACTGAGTTCAAGCAATCGCCATCCGTTTCGAGGATCTGAGGGACACGCTTCCGGTCCGGCAAGTCCAGCAGCATTCACAGGAACAATTTTGTCAGACACGCGAGACCTCCATTCCGAGCTTCGCTCCTTCTCCGGGTTCAATCGCTCTAGCGGGATTGAAGAGCGGCACTTCGCGGACCTCAGGATTCCGGTTTATGAGAACGAGTTTTGGACATCGAAACAGCGGGATGGTCACTCAATCCACGAAGTCTCGTACCGAGCATGCTACAAGCCTCAATTGCCCGCATTCTTCATCGGAAGGTTTTGCCAGCCGGAAGCCGTGGTTTACGACCCGTTCATGGGGCGGGGAACGACTTTGATCGAGGCTCAGCTCCGCGGATGTCAGGCAATCGGGAATGATATCAATCCCTTGTCAAGGGTCCTGGCGGCTGCCCGGCTCCACCCGCCAACCGTCGGCGAAATCGCAAAGCGCTTGGATGAGGTTGAATTGCCTCTAACCGGTGTTGTTGATCATGAACTCCTGGTGTTCTTCGATCCCACGACCCTCCGGGAGCTTCTTGGATGGCGGGCTTACTTTCGCAAACGAAAGGCAGACAATTCCTTTGATGCGGTTGATGCGTGGCTCCAGATGGTCGCATGCAACCGTTTGACCGGCCATTCGAAGGGCTTCTTCTCGGTTTACACGCTGCCACCAAATCAAGCGACCTCCGTGGAGGCGCAGCGGAGAATCAACAAGAAGAGAAAACAGCTGCCGGAATACCGCAACACCAGGGAACTGATTCTACGGAAGTCGGAGCGGCTGTTGAGGCACCCTCTTCCGAAGTGCTTCATGCGGGACGATGCGATGATCTTTCACGAATCGGCAGATGAGACTGATGGCATTCTGTCGGATTCTGTTGATCTTGTGGTTACATCCCCTCCGTTTCTGGACACGGTGGATTATGTCCGGGACAACTGGCTGCGCATGTGGTTCTGCGAGCTTGCAATCGAGAAGGGCCGGATGTGGCAGTTGAAATCGCTTCAAGATTGGGCGGCCAGGATGACCGACGTATTCGTGGAATTGCGGCGTATTCTGAGGCCAAAGGGTATGGTGGCACTCGAAGTTGGGGAGATCAGGAGTGGAGTTCTCCTGCTTGAAAACGAAGTGGTCAGGGCGGGATTTAAAGCAGGCTTGGTACCCGAGTGCATCATGATCAACTCCCAGAGCTTTACCAAAACCGCCAATTGTTGGGGCGTCTCCAACAACACGAAGGGAACCAACAGCAATCGAATCGTTATCTTTAAGAAAACGAACTGAGATAGCGCCCCTGCGCCATGGCCCCGTCTCAGGGAGAATGGCACCAGGCGTGGCAATCTCCTGAAGATTGTCCCGGGCACCGGAGCAAATTCCGGCCCTGTCTGCCTCAGGCCTTGGACGCCTCGGCGCGCAGGGCTTGGTAGATCTGGTCCTTCAATGCGGCCCGCTCGAATTTCATTTTTTCGATCTCCGCATCGGAAATCGGCGACTGCCGCTCCTCAAGCTGGCGGATTTCGTCGTCGATGTAGTCGTGTTTGGCCACCAAGGCGTCGAAGTTCGCGTCGGTGACCCGGAGCGTGTCGAGCATGCGGCGGTATTCGGGGAATTCGTGGCTGATATCGTGGTGTTCGGAGAGCATGGCGGGGGACTTTCTACGGTTGGGTTGGAATGCGGCGGATTGTGGGCGGTCGGGGGCCGCGATGGCGAGTGCAAAAAACCGGGACTGGAAAAGCCGGTGAATTTTCCGAAACCGCTCTTGTCCGGCGGCGGCCGCCTGCCATAAGATCGCGCAACTTTTTGCAGGCGTGCCCGATTCATCCCTAAAATCCTTTGTTCTCGGTGTCCTGCCCGCGCGCTGGGGATCCACCCGCTTCCCCGGCAAGCCGCTCCACCTGATTGCCGGAAAACCGCTGATCCAGCATGTTTGGGAGCGTTGCCAGGCATGCTCCCGTCTCGATCAAATCCTCATCGCCACCGATGACGAGCGCATCCTCAGGGCGGTGGAGTCCTTCGGCGGCAGGGCCGTGATGACCTCGCCGGAGCACCCGACCGGGACCGACCGGATCTCGGAAGCGGCGCGCGCCGTGCCGCAGGCCACCCACATCGTCAACATCCAGGGCGATGAACCGCTGATTGATCCCGTGCTCATTGATGAACTTGCCGCAACCATGATTCGCGATCCATCGCTCGACATGGCCACCGCCGCCAATGCGCTCGATCCCGCCGATCCGGCGGTAAACGATCCGAACGTGGTGAAGGTCGTCACCGCGATCGACGGCCGGGCGCTGTATTTTTCACGCTCGCCGCTGCCGTTTTTCCGCAACCCGGTCGAAGGCCTGCCGGTGCTGCGTCACAAGGGCATCTACGCCTACCGCCGGAGTTTTCTCGAACGCTTCGTCACCTGGCCGTCCTCGCCGCTGGAAAATGCCGAGTCGCTCGAACAACTCCGCGCGCTGGAAAACGGCGCCTCCATCAGGGTCCTCCTCACCACCGACGCCTCACCCGGTGTCGATACTCCCGAACAGGCGCTTGAAATCGAACGCCTGCTCACCGCTCACAACGAAGCGCCGCGACATGGAGCTACTGGCTGACTCCTGAAAATCCGGCTCAAATCACCGCTTACCGCTCACTTCCATGAAATACATCTTCGTCACCGGCGGCGTCGTTTCCTCACTCGGCAAGGGCCTCGCGGCAGCCTCAATCGGCACCCTGCTCGAAGCCCGCGGGCTCAAGGTGCTGATGCAGAAATTCGATCCCTACCTCAATGTCGATCCCGGCACCATGTCGCCCTATCAGCATGGCGAGGTTTATGTGCTCGACGACGGCGCGGAGACCGATCTCGACCTCGGCCACTACGAGCGCTTCACTTCCGGCGTGCTCTCGCGCATGAACAACCTGACCTCCGGCCAGGTTTTCGATTCCGTGATCAAGAAGGAACGCCGCGGCGAGTATCTCGGCAAGACCGTGCAGTTCATTCCGCACGTGACCGATGAGATCAAATCCCGCCTCCAGCAGGTTACCATCGACAACCCGGAAGTGGATGTTCTCATCACCGAGATCGGCGGCACCGTTGGCGACATGGAGGGCTTGCTGTTCCTTGAGGCCTTGCGCCAATATGCGCTGGAAGTCGGCAAGGAAAACGTCTGCTTCATCCATGTCACGCTGCTGCCCTACATCAAGGCGGCCGGCGAGGTGAAGACCAAGCCGACCCAGCAATCGGTGGCCAAGCTCCGCGAAATCGGCATCCAGCCGGATATCATCATCTGCCGCACCGAGGCGGATCTCGATGAGGACAACCGCAAGAAGATCGCCATGTTCTGCAACGTCGAACGCAAGAACGTCGTCGCCTTCCGCGATGTGGACCACACGATTTACGAGTGCCCACTCGACCTGCGGCGCGACAAGATCGACCGCCTGGTGGTGGACAAGATCGGCCTCGGCCACACGCCCTCGCCGGCTTTGGAGGACTGGGAGCGTTTCGTGCAGCGTGTGATTCATCCGAGGCACAAGGTGACCATCGCCGTGGACGGCAAATACATCGAACTTCAGGATGCTTACAAATCGATTTACGAGTCGCTGATCCACGCTGGCGCCCATCACGACACCAAGGTGCAGATCATTCGTGTGGATACCGAGGCGATCGAGGATCACGGTGCGAAATCCGTCATCGGCGATGTGGACGGCATCCTGGTTCCGGGCGGCTTCGGCGACCGCGGCACCGAGGGGAAAATCCAGGCCGCACGCTATGCCCGCGAGAACCGGATCCCTTATTTTGGAATCTGCCTCGGCATGCAGATCGCCACCATCGAGTTCGCCCGCAACGTCTGCGGACTGGCCGATGCGAACTCCACCGAGTTCAATAAAACCACGATGCACCCGGTGATCTGCCTGCAGGAAGAGCAGAAGGGCATCGAGGACATGGGGGCGACGATGCGCCTGGGATCCTGCGAATCGATTCTCTTCGCAGGCACCAAGGCCGCCCAGCTCTATGGCAACAAGGACCGCATCCTCGAACGCCACCGCCACCGCTACGAGTTCAATTCCGACTACCAGGACCGCCTGCAGGAATGCGGACTGGTGATCTCATCGGTCTCGGCCGACGAGGGGCTCGTTGAAATCATCGAACTGCCGGACCATCCGTTCTATATCGGCGCGCAATTCCATCCCGAGTTCCAGTCCAAGCCGAACCATCCGCATCCGCTCTTCGCCGGCTTCGTGGCCGCCGCTCTTGAGCACTCGCAGCATGGCGCGTGAGCCGCCTCACTTGCTGACGTTGAAGCGGAACTCGATCACGTCGCCGTCCTTGACGACGTATTCCTTGCCTTCGATGCGCAGCTTGCCGGCTTCCTTGGCGGCGTTTTTCGAGCCGAGGGAAACGAGGTCGTCGTAGTGGACGATTTCCGCGGCGATGAAGCCGCGCTCAAAGTCGGTGTGGATCACGCCGGCGGCGGCGGGAGCCTTGTCGCCCTCATGGATGGTCCAGGCGCGGGTTTCCTGGACGCCGGTGGTGAGGTAGGTGCGGAGGCCTAACAAGTGATAGACGGCGCGGATGAGGGCGGAGACGCCGGAGTCGGTGACGCCCATGTCCTTGAGAAACTCGGCGGATTCATCAGGCGAGAGCTCGCTCAGCTCCTCCTCGATTCGAGCGGAAATGACGACGGCTTCCGAGCCGCTGTGTTCGGCGGCGAATTGGCGGACGCGCGCGACCTCCGGATGCGAGTCGGGGTTTTCGGTGGCACCGGCGAGTTCGTCCTCGGCGACGTTGCAGGCATAGATGGTGCGCTTGGAGGAAAGCAGATAGAACTCGCGAACCACGGCGGCGTCCTCATCGCTGAAGTCGATGGTGAGCGCCGGTTTTCCCTGATCGAGATGAGGCAGGATGACGTCGATGAGCTCGACCTCCTTCTTCGCCTCCTTGTCGCCGCCCTTGGCCTTCTTTTCGCGTGAGACGCGGCGTTTTTCGAGCGCCGCCATATCGGCGAGAATGAGCTCGGCGTTGATGATCTCGATGTCGCGGATGGGATCGACGGTGCCGAGCTCGTGGATGATGTCATCATTTTCGAAACAACGGACCACCTGGACGATGGCGTCGGTCTCGCGGATGGTGGCGAGGAACTGGTTGCCGAGGCCCGCGCCTTCGGATGCGCCCTTCACCAGCCCGGCGATATCGACAAACTCGATGGCGGTGGGCACCAATTTTTGTGAGCCGGAAATTTTCGAAAGCACGGCGAGGCGCGCGTCCGGCACGGTGACGATGCCGACATTCGGATCGATCGTGCAGAACGGATAGTTCGCCGCCTCCGCCTTGCGGGTGCGGGTTACAGCATTGAAGAGTGTCGATTTTCCGACGTTGGGCAGTCCTACGATTCCGGCCTTGAGCATGGCGGCGGGAACGTGGGCGAGGACTGGGCGGCAGGACGAGAAAAATCCGCCGCCCTGCGGGATTTACCGGGCGCTGGCTCATGGGAGCGTCAATACCCAGCCCAGACCCTCGCAGAACCTTCCGAAGGCCCGAACTTCCTCATCGCTGGCCACGCCAGCCACGATGTGACCTGCCAAGTTGCGGACGAGGGCCGCTGTGTCCTTGGGGATTTCCAGCGCCTCGATCAAAGCCCGCGCGATCGTGGGAATAGTATTGCCGTTGGAGTTGGTGAAAGGTGCGAGGCGATGTCACCTGCGGCAGAGATCCAGCATCTTATCGAGGCTCATTATTTTCATCCGTGATTCTTCCCACAATTCCCTGGCTGGCAAGGTGCTGCTGGGGCTTGATCGCGAGGTAAGGACGCCACCGCCGCGATGCCAGGGGGATTTCATGGTTTAGCAACCCGGCGGAAGATGGTGGGTTTCCCCATCAGGTGGAAAGCCTGCGTTTTACAGGTTGGCGGTGGTGTCCGGACCGTGATTGGATTGCGTGAGAGCCATGACCGCATTTCTTTTCAGTTGTGAGCACGCGACCTGCGCGGTGCCTGAGGCGTATCGCGAGATTTTCCGCGATAGTGAGGAGGAGGTGGCTTCCAAGGAAGGCTGGGAGCCGGGCTCGCTGAATCTGGCGCAGGGTTTTGCGATGAAATTCCGCACGCCGTTGGTGCATGGCGACGTGACGCGCTTGCTGATCGACCTGGAAAAGGATGGCGACGAGCGCTGGAGCCGTTTTGCGATGAAACTGCCGGAGGCCACGCGCCTGAAGATCGCGGAGCGCCACGAACGGCCGTTCCGCGCGCAGCTTTGCCAGCGGATCGCCGAGGATTTGCGGCGGCACGCCGCCGTGCTGCACCTGATGATCCATACTTCCGCGGCGATCGACGGGCGGGTGTTGC
>JBGSUP010000500.1:0-4778 GCA_041753485.1 Akkermansiaceae bacterium | reverse complement strand
CGGCGGCGGTGCCGCTGGTGGTCACCACCGCGCAGGGGAGTCCGGTTTCCATCGTGCGTCCGAGCGCGAAAAACCCGGCGCTGCGTTCCTCGAAATGCCGCCATAGGCGCATGCGGCCTGCCATTTCCGCCCGGGCGAGCGCTTCGACCAAGGCCGCATTGCGGGCACCGCCGCAGATGACAAACTCGCACACCCCAGCCCGCAGGCAGCGCCTCACCCAATCAATCGCCGGATTCCATGCGTTCACAGCGCCCGTCCTAGTCCGCCGCCTGCTAAAAGTCCATGCACGCGATCACGAAAGTCGGATTTCCCGCGTTTCCACTCGCGGAGATTGTCGCCAGACGCTACCGCAAATCCATCACTTGCCCCAGCAGGGTGTGAATCCGAGACGGCCTGATGCCTGCCGTCCGATCTCAGGCTTGCTGTCACCGGGTTTTTGACGACTCTCCCACCGAACCACCAAAGCCCCGATTCCGATGAAAAAATGCCCCTACTGCGCCGAGGAGATCCAGGATGAGGCGATCAAATGCAAACACTGCATGGAGTTTCTCGATGGCTCCAGACGCTCCACGCCACCTGCTCTGCCCGTCGGTCCGGACCCGGCGCTGCCATGGTATTTCAGGACCTCGTTCATCGTCCTGATGTTCCTCACCATGCCCCCGTTCGCCCTGCCTTCGGTGTGGCTTCACCCGAAAATGCCGATCATCGGGAAACTGGCGATCACCGCTGCGGTTCTTGCCTTTTGCTGGCTGAGTTTCATTGCTTTTCGAGCTTTCATGCACCAATTCGATGAGGCCACCAAGTTGCTCAACGAGATGAAGCTGTGAAGTGGCAACCACTCGCCTGTTGTTTTAGGAGGCCCCGCCCTGCTGGCAGGGATTTCAACCATCACCCGCCTGCGATCTTACCCGAAGCAAGCCTTCCTGGGCGACGCCGGTGGTTTTTTCTAAGGAAAACCCCCAAGCTGTGTCTTCATAGGTGAAACGCATGATCCAGCGAGCGCCGATTCATGGAACCCCTGACCGCCAACGCCCGTCCGAAGGCTGATTCCGGAGGCAATCCGGTGATCCCGTTCCGAAACACCACCATGGAGGAAAAGCCATCACTCCGGCAGGTATTCGAAACGGAGGAATCCCCATTGCTCCGCTACGCCTTCGGCATCGTCGGCCAAAGGGAAACCGCCGAGGACCTTGTCCAGGAGGCCTTCCTCAAACTCCACGCCCACTGGGACGACGTCACCAATCCCCGCGCCTGGCTTTTCCGCGCCATCCGCAACCTCGCCCTCAACCACCTCCGCGACCACCAACGCGAAATCCACACCGAATTCATCAATGAACTCGCCGGCGACGTGCCCGATCCCGAGCAGACTCTCGGCCACCTTGAAACCATCGGCACCCTCCAACTCCTCGTTGCCGAACTCGACCCCGCCGAGCGCCAACTCATCGCCCTCAAATACCACGAAAATCTCAAATACGACCAAATCAGCCAACGCACCGGGCTCAGCGTCGGCAACGTCGGCTACAAACTCCACCACGCGCTCAAACATCTCGCAGACGCCCTCCGCCGCCTCGGCATCGAAAGCCCGGAGGGGTGAGAGACACAAGACTTCAAGACGCAAGACACAAGAAAAGAAAATGAACCGCGCGAGCGCACATCTTCCCTGAAAACTGAACACTGAAAACTAGCAAACTTTATGGAAAACACTCCCTTCACCACCATCGGCGACGAACCGGTCGAAGCCCGGATCGTGGCCTGGGTGTTAGGCGAGGCCTCCGCCTTCGAGGCCGCGGAGCTGGAGCGCCTTTGTGAGGAGCGCCCGGAGTTGATGGTTTTCAAACGCCGCATGCTCGCGCTCCACGGCCTGCTCGCCGAAGCGGAAAAACCACAGGCGGACGAGTCATGGAAGCTCCCGCCGGAAAAACGCAAGGCGCTTGATGAGATCTTCGGCGGGGAAAAACCGATCCGTCTGGAGGTCGAGAAGGAAAAACGCATCCGCCATAGCGGCAGGCGCGCGTTTCTCGCCATCGCCGCGTGTTTGATCCTCACCGTCATCATTGCCGGTTTGATGGCCCCCGCAGTGATTCGCCAGCGGAAGAAATCCGATCTGACAGAAACCCGGAACCTCACACTGCAGAATGAACTGGCGGCTGCCGAATCATCCGATTCCTTACCGGCAGGCCGCATGCAACGTCTGGAAACCACGTTTCCCGAGGAGCTCATTGAAGGCACTCCCAAGCCGATCATTCTTCCCGGTCTGGAAATGCCTGTGGACGGCCCGGCGGATCGTGAACGCCAACTCGCGGAACTCAATAAGGCCGTCCGCGATCAGGAGGACAAGGTCGAGGAACGCCGCAAGGTGCTCGCCACCATCGTCCGGACCAAGGGCATCATCTACAAGGGGAGTGACTCGTCTAACGACCAGGGTCAAAGCGTCGAGGCCATGAAAAGCGATTCCCGCGAGGAAGCGATCAAACGCGGCCTTGATGCACAGGACTATGTCGATGCCAAGCGGGAGTTCGAAAACGATCAGGCGCTTCTCCAGACCATGAAGCTCAAACAGATCGGAGAAACGATTTCCCGCAGGATCCCGGACGAAAGCGGCGTGATCCATGAAGCGCCCGATCGTCAGTCTGCGGTCTCGTCATCTCCCCTTGCATCCGCCCCAGCGAAGCCGCAAGCCCCGGCATCGGCAGTCGCGAGGGCCGCTGCGCCTGCCAAAGTGCCGGTTCCCGAAGTGAGTCTGGAGACTCCGCCGATGGACGTTGGGAATGCACAAGACTTCGGCACTGGTTGGGGTGCCCAAGCCGCCCTCACCGAATCCGATACCATGGACCAACAGCCCTCCGCAGGACTTCGTAGCGGAGACCAGACCGTCAACCGAAACAACATCGATGCCGTTCTCAATAATCCGAACCGCCCGGATGACGAGAGTCTGCCCATGGACAAGAAGCAGGATGCCGCGACTGGAGGTTTGGTGGATGGCCGCGATGCTTCTTCGGAAGCTCGGAAACTTGGGGATCGTGCCACAGATGCGGACAAATCAGAAGTTTTCGCGGCCGGAAAGCTTGTGGGTGATGTGGAGATTGTTGGGGGCGCTAAATTTAATCTGCAACTCGGCTCCAATTCCGATTATCACTTCAAAGGAGCGGATCTCAGTAAGTCTGAGACCGCACCAAAACTTGAGGCCGTCCGGGAATTCCAATACCCAACCGAATCCGAACCACCCGAATTGCCCAATTCCGCTTCCGACTTAGCCGAGTTTCCGAAAACTCCCGCAACACCCACATCCTGGGAGAGTCAGGATCAGGGCGGCAAAGCGGAGGTTTCAGCGCCTCTCCTCCTAGCCATCCGCGAACAGGAGGAAAAAGTCGAGGAGCGCCGCAAGGTGCTTGCGACCATCGTCCGCACGAAGGGGATCATCTCCAAGGGAAGCGATGACTCGAAGGATCAGACCCGCGAGGAGGCCATCAAACGCGGTCTCGATGCCCAGGACTACGTCAATGCCAAGAAGGAATTCGAAAAGGATCAAGAGCTTCTCCAACAGATGAAACTGAAGCTGATGGCAACCTCCATGAAAGCGAAGCCGGAAGCACCCAAAGTCGATCTCGCCAAGCTGATGGAGGAAATTTCCGCCACGGAAGATCCCTATTCCACCTTCTCCCTCAACATCAGCGACGCCTCGTTCCAGATCGCTCAGGCCGCGCTGGCCAAGGGCGAGCAACCCGATCCCGCAGGCATCAAGGTGGAACAGTTCTACAATGCCGTGGACTATGGCGATCCCGCGCCGTCGGCAGGCGAACCGGTCGCGGTTGCCATCGAACAATCCGCCCATCCGGTGATTCCCGGCCGCAATCTGGTGCGCGTCGCATTGAAGACCGCCGCTGCCGGACGCACCGCTTCGCAGCCGCTTCGCCTCACGTTGTTAGTCGATCAATCCGGCTCGATGGTGCGCGATGACCGCCGCGCGGCGATGGACAAGGCGCTGGCTGGACTCAGCGGATTGCTGACGGAAAAGGACTCGGTTTCAGTCGTTGGCTTTTCAAGAACGCCTCGTCTGCTTGCCGACAGCATGCCGGGTAATCAGGCGAAGAAACTCGCCGATCTCGTCAATCAATCCGCCAGCGAAGGCGGCACGAATCTGGAAGAAGCCATCAAACTCGGCGAACAATTGGCAGCCCGCAACCAGCTCGCCGGCGCGCAGAACCGCATTGTGCTCTTCACCGATGGCGCGGCCAATCTCGGCAATGCCGACCCCGTGCGCCTCGCGGAACGAGTCAAAGTCCTCCGCCAGAAAGGCATCGCCTTCGACATCGCCGGCATCGCCGCGGATGGTCTGAACGACGAGTTGTTAGGCGAACTCGCCCGCAATGGCAACGGCCGCTACTACGTGGTGGGCAAGGGCGCGGATGACAATTTTGCCAAACAACTCGCCGGGGCCTTCCGTCCCGCTGCGGAGAACGTGAAGGTGCAGGTGCATTTCAATCCGGAGCGTGTCGGACGTTACAAGTTGATCGGCTTCGAAAAGGACCGCCTGAAAACCGAAGATTTCCGCAACGATGCTGTGGATGCCGCCGAGCTTGCCGCCGAAGAGGCCGGCGTCGCCATCTATCAGGTGGAGCCGCTGCCCGGCGGCACCGGCGAACTCGGCGAGGTGAGCGTGCGGTTCCGCGACTCCGCCAGCGCCCAAATGGTCGAACGCACCTGGACGATCCCGCATGATGAGAAAGCCCCAGCCTTCGACCGTGCGACGCCTTCGATGCAACTCGCCGTGCTCGCGA
>JBGSUP010000499.1:0-2604 GCA_041753485.1 Akkermansiaceae bacterium | reverse complement strand
CGGGCGGCACCTGTGCGGGCAGCGCTTGTGCGGCCGGCACCTCGTCCACAACCGCAGCCTTCTTCGGCGCGATCTTGAGCTGGCCATCGCGCGGCGGAGTTTTGCGCATGCGGATTTCCACCCGGCGATTGGCCGCCTGTTCGTCAGCGCCGCCTGCAATCACCAGCGGCTCGTAACGCCCGAAGCCACGGGTGATGATTTTCGATGGATCCATGCGCATCGATTCGACCAGATAGGATTTGACCGCCTCGGCTCGCCTGACCGAGAGATCGAGGTTGAATTCATCGCCGCCCACCAGATCAGTGTGGCCTTCGATCCAGCAAAACAGGTTGGGATTGCGATCCATGAGCAAGGCCAGCTTCATGAGGCCGACCTTGGCGCTCTCGCGGAGGGCCGTGCTGTTGAACTCGAACAACAAATCGCTGGGCAACATCGTTTTGCTGGAGAGCAGAATGTTCGGCGGCAGGTCGAGCAGGTCATCCAGCGAAGCGATGCCGTCGAGCGCCCCCCGCTCGACCGAGCCGGCGGCACCCCGTTTGATCATTTCCTCGGTGAACTTGCCCAACTCGCTGTCTTCCATCTCCACCGCCCCGGGATCGACCGTCACTTGGCCGATCTCAGCGGGTTTGAGGGCTTCCGGTTCGCGTCCGAGTTCGGGCAAGTCGGCCTCGATCTCAAGACCGGCCGACACCTCCATGGCGACTGCGGCGGGGTCCCCGGCAAGCGCCGGGTTGCGCATTTGCAGCGCGTATTCCGCCTCCTCGATGTCAGGCTTGATATCGATCTCCTGGTCCTTGGGCAAGGCGTCGAGCAAATCGACTTCCTCAAGCAGCGCAGCCGCGTCCTGCGGCGGGGTGACGACATTCTCGGGAGGCGCGCTTGGTTCGGAATCGGCCGGCCGCACTTCCACCTGGCGGACGTTGATGGCACCGGTGCTCAACTCGCGTGCTTGCTCGAAACGCAGCGCGATTTTCATCCGGTCCAGCGCGAAAAAGACCGCCACATGCAGCAGGATGGAGAGCACCATCGCCACGGCGGCCCACCAGCCGATATGCTCGGGGCCGGGCAGCCGGTAGGTTCCACCGTCGCGAAGTTCGCTCCATGAATAGCCCTCGGCCATGGCCGACTATACGCCAGTCCAAAGTGCTGGCAATCACCGGAATGAGCCATTATTCTGGGCTTGGCACCGCGCGTGCTGAATCATCCACGAACCTCCCACACATTATGGCTGCGAAAAAGACTGCGAAAAAGACGACGGAATCCGCTCCCTCCAAGGCACCTGCCGCCGAGGCCCCCGTCGCCAGGAAAGCCGCGAAAAAGGCTGCCAAGAAGGCCGCCCCGGCGAAATCCACTCCGGAAACCGGCACCGCTCCCGTGGCCAAGTCGGCCAAGCCGATGCCGACCTCCGAGGCGGTCGCCCGCGCCGCTTATTTGATTTACCGCCGCCGCGTCGAGCACGGCCTGCCCGGTGATTCCCACAGCGATTGGCTGGAAGCCGAGCGCCAGCTCGCCAAATCCGCCAAGGCCTGATCCAAGACCTCTCGGGTAAAACCGCCGCGACGACGAAAGCGCAACTTTTGCTGTGGCTTGGGGCCGGGGTGCATGGCACACCGTCACCCGCAACCCGCAGACATCCGCGGTGCTTGAAATGATCGCTCGGTCGGCCGGGGCTCAGTGACCCGATGCCCCGCGCTTCCTCTCCATGGCAAGGATCACGGGAACCATGAGGATTGGATAAAACGCGTGGAGCAGGGCCATGGCCCCGCTCTTGTTGACCGCTGGCAGGGCATGAATCAGAGGGCTCAGGAGCACTTCGAGAAGCCCGCAGCCCACGGAAAAAACCACCGTGCCGAGCATCAGTCCCGCGTAGGGGTTGGCGAGCAGGTAGGGCGCACCGGCGAAGATCCACAAGCCAAGAGCCGAAAGCGCGTTTGCGGCCACAATGAGGGCGCGCAGGTGGAGGCGGTCGGCAAAGGCGGTGCATAGCAGGTCCACCAGCATCTGGGTGAGGAAGTTCACCAGAATGAGCCGCCCGATTTGCTCGAAGCTCAGCTCGAATTCATTCCGGAGCGGAAGAAAAAGCAGCGGCGTGACATTGATCACCATCGCCTGGATGAACATCCCCAGGTAACAGCGCCAAACGATTCGCCCTGATGAATGGCCGGCATTCATTGGAGCACCGACGCATGGATTCCGCCGGGGTTCCCCCTCCCCCGCACACCCCGAATCACATTCCGCGTCCTGCCCGCCCATCAACCGGGGGAAAGTTGGGGGTTACAGGGGGGAATGAACATCATCACCAACCAGCAAACCCTTCCCCTGATGTCCCGTCAATTGATGATCGCCGCAACTGGCTGGAAGCCGATCACCAGCCCGCATCCGGCAAGGCCTGAACGGTCCTCCGTGATCAGAACCGCCACGACGACGAAAGCCGCAACTCCTGCTGTGCCTCCGCTCCCGAACGGAGATCCGCGCGATAGCCGACGCCGGCGCGGATGTCTTCGGTGATCTGATAGACCGCGCCGAAACCGAGATAGAGCGAGTCGTCATCCAGGCCATCGGCCTCCGCCCGCATCGCGCGGCTGCCAGTGGCGAAGCTGGCGG
>JBGSUP010000498.1:0-2143 GCA_041753485.1 Akkermansiaceae bacterium | reverse complement strand
GCATAAACGTTTTTCACCGCGCCGCCGAGTTCGACGCCGGCGATGTCGTCGCTGGTGTAAACGCGGAAATGCGGCAGTGTGAAAAGCTCCTGCAGGGCTTCCGCAAGCCGGGGATTTTCCGAGGCCACCACGGCGCAGGTGACGAGATCGCGGGCGATTTCCTCGGCATGGTTGGGACCAGTGAGGATGCCGATGGGATTGCCGGGAAACACGTCGCGCAGGATCTGGCTCATGCGCTCGCCGGTGTCGCGCTCGATGCCCTTGGTGCAGGACAGCAGCGGGGTTTCGGGCGGCAGGCCGAACGCGGCGAGTTTCATGGCCTCCGAGCGCACGGCGGCGGAAGGCACGGCGAAGATGACCAGCGGCATGGCCGGCGCTTCGCTATGATCGGTGGTGGCGCGCGCGTTTTCGGTTAGAATGATGTCCGAAAGGTATTTCGGGTTCCGGTGATCGCGGTTGATGCCGGCCACACATTCCGGATCGATGGAAACGAGCAGGATGGATTCGAGTTTCGGGCCGAGGAGTTTTGCGAGCGCCGTTCCAAGGGAGCCCGCGCCGAGAATGGCGGCGGAGGTGAGTGGGATCATGGGTGTTTGCGTTCGAAGCGGTGCTCCGTGCCATCGCGCAGGCGCTGGATGTTGCCGCGGTGTTTCCAAATGGCGAGCCCGGCGATGAGGACGGTGAAGATGAAGAGCGCCTTGTTCCAAGTGCCGTCCTGGATTTTCCCATGAAACCAGGAACCCCAGAGCGTGAGCGGCGGCAACACCGCGGCGGCGATGATGCTGGCCAGCGAGACGTAGCGGCTGATTGCAAAAACCAGCAGCCAGACCACGATCAGGATCACGATCGCCGCGGGCATCAGCGCGATCAGCACGCCGGCGGAAGTCGCGATGCCCTTGCCGCCCTTGAAGCCGGCCCATGGCGAATAGTTATGTCCCAGAATCGCGCACAAGCCGGTGAGCACCTGGAATATCTGCGCCGTCAGCATGGGAAACTCGCGGGAACAGGATGCAAGCCCGGCGATGCCCAGCGGATTTTTCGAGCCCTCGAAATGGATCACCGAGACCGCGACCACCACCGGGATGAAACCCTTGAGCGCGTCTAACAACAAGCAGGGGATCCCGAACCTTTTCCCCATAACGCGCAGCACGTTGTGGCGCCGATGTTGCCGGAGCCGTGGGCGCGGATGTCGATGCCGCGTGCCCTGGCCATGAGCAGCCCGAAGGGGATGGATCCCATGAGAAAAGCGAGCAGCGGGCAGAGCCAGAGTTGCATCAAGATGAGCGATGGGACCCGGGGAAAACGATCACTCAACTGTGGCGGAAATGATCAGCACCGGGGCGGCGGGCACGTTTTCGGCGGGCATTTCGAGTTTCTCGCCGGTGGCGGGATGGCGCATCGCGATGTTGGAGACTCCGGTTTTGACGGCTTTGATCTTGTCCACGACTTCCATGCCTTCGACCACCTTGCCGAACACGGCGTAGCCGCCGTTGCTCGGATAGTTGAGCATGGCGTTGTCCACCACGTTGATGAAGAACTGGGCGGTGGCGCTGTCCGGGTCGTTGGTGCGGGCCATGGCAATGGTGCCGCGGTCGTTTTTCAGGCCGTTCTGGCCCTCGTTCTTGATGCCTTTACCGGAGGTTTTTTCGACCAGCTTGCCATCACTCAGTGCGAAGCCGCCGCCCTGGATCATGAAGCCATCCATCACCCGGTGGAAAACCGTGCCGTCGTAGTGTTTCCTGGTCACGTAGCCGAGGAAGTTTTCGACGGTGATGGGGGCTTTCTCCGCGTTGAGTTCCAGCACGATGTCGCCCATCGAGGTCTTGAGGCGGACTTTCGAGACTTTGGCGGCGGTGGTGGCGGGAGCGGCGGGTTTTTCCGCTTCCTTCGCGGGCTCACAGGAGGCGAGGGCGGGAAGCAAGGCGATGGCGAGAAGAGCGAAGTGGTGTTTCATCGGGAAGTTCCCTAGAGCACGCGCCGGAAAAGCGCAAGACCTACCAAACTCGCACCAAGGAGCGCGGGAAGCGAAAGCCACAGGCCTTCGTCGGTTTTCGGCGGTAGCGCCCTTCCCTCGAGTCTCCCGGAAAATGGAGTCCGCGGCGGCGGCCACCCGACAGCCGCCCGATGCCGCGCCCTCAGGCGG
>JBGSUP010000497.1:0-13921 GCA_041753485.1 Akkermansiaceae bacterium | reverse complement strand
CTGCATCGAACCGAGGATCGCCGGGGCGCCAAGCTGACCGCCGAAGTCGATCATCGAGAAGACGAAATCGAGCGCCGCAGCGCGTTTGTCCCCGTCCGCATCCGTGATCGACAGCCCGTGGCGCAGCATCCCGGCCCCGGTGCCGACGGCGGCGATCGCAAGTCCATGCGCGGCCACCAGCGATTTCAAGGCTTCCACGGAAATGAAATCCGGACCGGGCAGGAAAAGCTCGACCGCGTCGAAGCCAATGGCTGCGGCGGCGGCAAATGCTTCCGGCAGCGCGCTGTGGAAGACGAATGGACCTCCGAGTGCTTCCGGGACTTGCGAAACGGTGACGGCGGATTTCATCGGAGGGTCGGGCCCGGGAGTCCTATACCGGCGCTGCTGGCTTGAACATGGAAAAATACCGGCCCATCGGAAAAGCGATGGGCCAAGCCGCGCCCTTGCGGGACTCCGTCAACAAAGCCTGTCCCGGAAATCCTCATAGCTGAATTCACGGATGACCTCGGTTTTTCCATCCTCATGCTGCAGCGCGATGGCCGGGTGCTTGACCCCGTTGAAGGTAGTCGTTTTCACCATGGTGTAATGCGCCATGTCATCGAAGACCAAGGTGTCGCCAACCTTGAGTTCGCGGGGAAACGTGAAGTCGCCCACCACATCGCCCGCCAGGCAGGTGGGGCCGCCAAGGCGATAGGTGAAAGGAGCTTGGGAACTGGCAGGATCACCCGCAGGATGGTAGTTCTCGCCTTCGAAAACGACGGCGGGTTTGCCATCCGACGGGGCGTTATCCACCAGGAAAACCTCAGGGCGGTAAGGCATTTCAATCACGTCCGGCATGTGGGCGGTGGCGGAAACGCTGAGGATGGCCAGCTTGTGGCCCGAGGATTCGAAGACATCCATCACGGTGGCGCGAAGCACGCCGGTGTGGATCGCAATGGCTTCGCCGGGCTCCAGCCAGACTTCGACACCGTAGTCCGCGCGCGCTTCCCTAACAAGCCGGATGAGGCGCCCGCGGTCGTAACAAGGCTTGGTGATCCAGTGGCCGCCGCCCATGTTGAGATAGGTGAACTGCGGCGCACGGAGCAGGTGGCCGAATTTTTCGTCCATGGCGGCGAGGGTTTTTTCGAGGTCGTCGGAGTTTTGCTCGCAGAGCGTGTGGAAATGCAGGCCCGAGAGGCCGGTTAGATCCGCGCCGGCGAGTTGTTCCGCGGTGATGCCGAGGCGGGAGCCCGCGACGCAGGTGTCATAGATCGGCGTGCGGCCGGTGGAGCATTCCGGATTCACCCGCAGTCCGCAGCGCAGATCTCCACTCAGGAAACGCGGATGCACCATCACCATCTCGCGAAAGCGGAACCACTGGGAGAGCGAGTTGAAATCGAGGTGGTGGGTGAATTCGCACAGCGCCGCCACATCCGCCTCGTCGAAGGCCGGGGAATAGGTGATAATGTGCTTCTGGAAGTAATCCCGGGCCAGCAGCGCCTCCCACAAGCCGGAGGCGCAGCAGCCGTCGAGATCGTCCCGGATGTGGGGAAACGCCTTCCAACAGGAGAATCCCTTGAGCGCGAGGACCAGATGACATCCGGCGGCCTCCTTCACCTCGCGGAGGATGGCGGTGTTGCGCTTCAAGGCGGCGATGGAGATGACGAACATTGCGGTGCCCGAGACTGAGAGGCGAAACCGGCGGAGGGTCGAGAAGGATTTTCCGGCCCGCAGCGCACTTGCAGCGGCCATGCAGCGGCCTTGCAGCGGCCATGCGGGAGGCAGGTGGTAGGGATTCACCCCATGGCGGGAGAGTGCTGCCGCGCCTATTCTGTGCCAGTGGAAACCCCACGAATCAAAACCATGAAAACATCATCAAAACGCATTGCCCTTCTCATGCTGGCCTCCGCGCTACTGGCGCTTTTCGGCGCGGGTTGTGCCACCGTCCGCGGCTTCGGCAGGGATGTCGGAACCGCCGGTGAACATATTGAGGATTCGACCCGCTAGTCCTCTCAAACAAACCAAAGAAAGAACCAGACCCATGTTAATGACCATTGCCATTATTCTTCTCGTCCTCTGGGCCTTGGGGCTGGTGACCAGCTCCACCTTGGGAGGATTCATCCACATCCTGCTGGTGGTGGCCATCATCATCATCCTGATCCGGGTGATCCAGGGACGCCGCATCCTCTGACGCCACAATGCGTCCGTCCGCGGATTCCTGACCAGACTTCGATACAATCTTCACCAAAGAGTCGCCATGAATACAAAATCCATTGCCGCCATCATCCTGGTTATTCTGGGCATTGCGGTGCTTGCCTACTCGGGCATCAGCTTCACAACTCCCGGAGAGACGGTCCAGTTTCTCGGCATGCGCATTGAAACAAGGGAAACGCACGTCATTCCTCCGTTCATCGGAGCGCTCGCTCTAGCTGGCGGCATCGTCCTGCTTCTGTTGAAACCCAGGGCGGTCTGATCGCCACACGGCGGAGCGTCAGATTCATTCATAGCTCCTGCCGGGATGTCCACGATGAGTATCCCGGGAGAATGAATTTGCCAGCGGGCGCATGGCGAAGGAAGCTTGCAGGCATTTGAAATGCGATCACACTCCGCTCAAACGATCCCATGAAACTCAAACCACCCGATTTTCCGGATCTTTACAGGCAGGCATTGAAGTCGCATCTCGAACACGGATTCCAGACGGGCTTGGAGTCCGCCATCCAACTTGGAAGCGACGCACAGGCCGACGGAATGCCGACACTGGATCTGGCCAAACTCCATGAGAAGACCCTGGTCATCGACTTGTTGCCCGCTTTTCCCGCGGCCCGGCGGGCCGCCCTCATCAAGCGGGCGGGTGCGTTCTTTGCCGCAGTGATCGCTCCACCCGGAAAGAAGAGTGGCATCGGGCGCGAAGACGCTCACCTGAAAAAAACAATCATCACCTTGAGCGACCGCACGGTGGAACTGGCCGCCGCCAACCGCCAACTCGATTTGGAAATCGTCCGCCGCAAAAGGGTGGAGGCGTCCCTCAGAAAGAGCGGGCGCAATCACCTGAAGGCCCTGGAGAAATCCAATCTCCTGAAACAACAACTGCGCGCGCTCTCGCGGCAGATCCTCTCGGCGCAGGAGGATGAGCGCAAAAAAATCATCCGCGAACTGCATGATGTGATCGCCCAGGTGCTGATGGGCATCAATGTCCGTCTCGCTACGCTCAAAGCCGGGGCCAACATCAACACCAGGGGGCTTGACCGCAACATCGCCATCACCCAGAAAATGGTGACGAAGGCGGCGGGCATCGTCAACCGGTTCGCACGCGGCCTTCACCCGACGGTGTTGGATGATCTCGGCCTGATTCCCGCCCTGCATTCGCTGATGCAGAGCTTTACTGATCGGACCGGTGTCCTCACCCACCTCACGGCATTCGCGGGAGTGGAGAAACTCAACGCGGCACGGCGCATGGTTTTCTACCGCGTCGCCGAGGAATCGCTCGCCAATGTCGCCCGCCATGCAAGCGCGACCCGGGTGGAGGTGACCATCCTCAGGGAAGTCAAATCCGTCCAGATGGAGGTGAGCGACGACGGAAAATCATTCCAAGCGCAAACCACGTTGCTTGCCGGCGGGCGCAAAAAGCTCGGACTGCTCGGTATGCGGGAGCGCGTCGAAATGGTCGGCGGTTCATTCAAAATCAAGTCCGATCCCGGCTGCGGCACCAAAATCATCGCCCGGATTCCCGTCAGCACCACCACCAGCAAAAGGTGGGACCCGGAAGCCCTTCAAAGCAATCCTCAAAGCCCATGAAACCAATCACTGTTCTGTTAGCTGAAGACCACACCCTGGTGCGCGAAGGGCTTCGCATGATGCTCAAGCTCGAACCGGATCTGGAGGTGCTTGGCGAGGCCCAGGACGGCCGGCGCGCGGTCGCCCTCGCCATGGATCTTCGTCCCGACGTGGTGCTGATGGACATCGCCATGCCGGAACTCAACGGCTTGGAAGCCACCCGCCAATTGCTCAAGGCGCTTCCCGGCACCAAAATCATCATTCTCACGGCGCACTGTGACGATGCGTATGTCAAACACGCGGCCGATTCCGGAGCGGTCGGTTTCCTGCTCAAACAGGACTCCGCCCATGATGTCTGCCGGGCAATCCGCGAAGTCCACCGGGGCGGGATCTTTTACAGTTCCTCGATTTCGAGGCGTTTCATTCGCATCAATCCCCAATCGCGCGATCGTTCGGGAAAAGTCCGCAAGAAGTCCGCGTTGCTGACATCGCGCGAGATGGAAGTGCTGCAACTCATCGCCGAGGGCAAAGCCAACAAGGAAACCGCGGCGGAACTGGGAATCAGCATCAAGACGGTGGAGAAACATCGTGGCCACCTGATGGACAAACTCGACATCCACGATACCGCCGGCCTTACCCGCCATGCCATTGCCACCGGCATCATCGAGAGCAGCGTGCAAGTCACCATACTCTGAACCTCCCGGAGGCCCCCCACGCCACGAGGGTTATACCCCATTGCCGTTCCGCGTGGAGACGACCAGCTTCAAAAAGCGGCGACAATCAACAACCTCGCCAGCTGAATCACCGCCGGTGCCGGGAATCGGATAGGACGGCACGTGACGAAACAGGAAACGGGAACAGATCATGCGGACATTCCCGAAAAACAGACAACCCCGGATCACCCGACAACCGCGCCCGAGTGCGAACGATCCTCCCTTGCGGGCGGAATTGTTCAGCGTGGAACAACTCGCCCGCCACGCTCGGTCGCTCGCGGCTGGCCACAAGACGGGCACCCACCGCGGCACCAATCAACTGCTCACCCGGCTGGACTCCAACGAGCGCAAGCTCCGCGCGTTCAATCGCGCGACCCGTGACGGAATTCCGGGCTGCCGCCTCACTCCGGCAGCCGAATGGATGCTGGACAACTTTTATCTGGTCGAAGAACAGATCCAGATGGCCAGGCGGCACCTTCCGCGCGGCTACAGCCGTGAGTTGCCGCGACTGTTGCACGGGCCTTCCGCCGGCATGCCGCGTGTTTTCGATATTGTTCTGGAGCTGATCTCGCACGTCGATGCACAGATCGAAGCGGGTCCACTTGGCGCGTTCATCGAATCCTATCAGGCGGTTGATACCTTGAAACTCGGCGAGCTGTGGGCCATCCCCATCATGCTGCGGCTGGGACTCATCGAGAACCTCCAGCGCATCACCAGCAGGCTGGACACCGCCCGCGAGGATTGTGAGCTTGCCGGGCTGTGGGTGAAACGCCTGCAGGAAAAGGCGGAGACCAACCCGTCGCAACTCGTGATCGTGGTGGCGGACATGGCGAAGTCCGGGCTTGCCCTCTCCAGCGCGTTCGTGGCGGAGTTCTGCCTGCGCGTGTCCCAAGGCAGCCCGCTGCTGCAACTCGCGCGCTCGTGGTTGGAACACGTCCTGATCGAGCAGGGCCAGTCCATCGAACTGATGGTTCATCTTGACGGTCAGAACCAGGCGGCGGACCAGGTTTCCGTCAGTCACAGCATCGGAAGCCTGCGATTTCTCGGCGCGATGGACTGGAAGGAGTTCGTGGAAACCCTGAGTGTCGTGGAAACGACATTGCGCGGCGATCCAGCCGACGTTTACGGCGACATGGAGTTTTCCACACGCGATCAATACCGCCATGCGGTCGAGACCATCGCCCGCCATGGCAAGCTGACCGAGACCGAAGTCGCCCTGAAATCCATCGAACTCGCCGGTGAGGGAGCCCGGGCACACGGGCTTGATGATCGTTCCGCGCATGTCGGTTATTACCTCATTGACAAGGGTCTTCCCGCGTTGGAGGCCGCGGCGCATGTGCGCGGGCCATGGCAAACCGGCATCGAACGCTCGATCCATCGCCGGCCGCTGGCGTTCTATGGCGGCGGGGTGGTGGCCTTGACCCTTGCGGCCACATACGGATTCGTGCGGATGTCCGATGCACCGGGAACCGATGCCTGGAAGATCCTTCCGTTCGCCCTGCTTTTCCTGCTTTGCGCCAGCCAGCTTGCGGTGGCCCTCATGAACTGGCTGGGCACCCTGTTGGTCAAACCGCGTCTGTTGCCGCGTCTGGACTTTTCCCAGGGCATCAATGCGGATTGCCGCACGATGGTCGTCGTGCCCACGATGATCGTGGACGGGAAAGGCGTTGACCGCCTCATCGAAAAGCTGGAGATCCACCATCTTGCCAACCGCGATCCCAATCTTCATTTCGCTCTTCTAACAGACTTTCCCGACGCCCCCGTGGAGGTCATGCCGGAGGACGACCAGCTGCTGGCGCGGATCCGCGCCGGTGTGGAAATGCTGAACGGGAAATACCCGGCCGGATTCCACACCTTCTTCTTCCTCTTCCACCGGCCGCGACGCTGGAACCCGGTGGAAGGCTTGTGGATGGGATATGAACGCAAGCGCGGGAAACTCATGGAGTTCAACTCGCTCCTGCGCGGCGGTTCCCGCGGATGTTTCACGGAGATTGCCGGCGAAACCGGGTTACTGCCCGCCATCAAGTATGTCATCACGCTCGACACCGACACGCAGCTTCCACGCGATGCCGCCCGCCAGCTCGTCGGAATCATGGCGCATCCACTGAACCATCCCCGGTTCGACACCGCCCGCGGTGTCGTGACCGAGGGCTATGGCATCCTGCAGCCGCGCGTCGGCGTGAGCCTTCCCACCTCGCGGCGGTCGTGGTTTGTCAGGCTTCTCGCCGGCGACGCGGGCATCGATCCATACACCCGTGAGGTTTCCGACATCTATCAGGACATCTTCCGGGAAGGCTCGTTCATCGGCAAGGGCATCTATGACGTGGACGCCTTCGAAAGCGCGTTGAAAGGGCGCTTTCCCGAGAATGCGGTTCTCAGCCATGATTTGTTGGAGTCCTGCCACGCCCGCTCGGCGCTGGTCAGCGATGTCGAGTTCTACGAGGAGCATCCTTCCCGCTACGACGTGGACATCGACCGCCGCCACCGCTGGATTCGCGGCGACTGGCAGATCACCCAGTGGTTGCTCCCGCGGGTTCCCGGGCCGGACGCGCGGCGCATCGCCAATCCGCTTTCCGCGCTGTCGCTGTGGAAGATCTTCGACAACCTGCGGCGCAGCCTGGTCCCGATCGGACTGATGCTTTTCATGATCGGCACATGGTTGTTTCTCCCGGAAATCGGCGGATACGGCGCGCTGTTGGTCGTGGCAATCATCACGCTTCCCGGGTTGTTGGCGGCACTGGCCGAGGCGCTCCTCAAACCGCGCGACCTGCCGTGGCTCATCCATCTTCGCGGAGTGATCGGGTCGGCAGGGCGGCATCTCGGTCAGATTTTCCTCACCTTCGCCTTTCTTCCCTACGATGCGTTCATCAGTCTGGACGCGATCACAAGAACTCTGGTGCGCCTGCTTGTGACTCGGAAACGCCTGCTCGAATGGCGGACGTCGAGCGATTCCGAAAACGCCTCCCGCGCGGATCTGACGGGCTTTTACGCCACCATGTGGATTGCTCCGGCCCTGGCGGTGGCGGTCGGAATCCTCCTCGCCATCGCACAACCCGCCCATCTGCCCATGGCCCTGCCGGTGGTTTTCATCTGGTTCGCGGCTCCGTCGATTGCCTGGTGGATCAGTCTTCCAATCGAAACTCAAACCGTGGACCTGACGGAAACCCAGCGGATGTTCCTGAGAATCACCGCCCGCAAGACATGGCATTATTTCGAAACCTTTGTCACCGCCACCGATCACTGGCTGCCTCCGGACAACTTTCAGGAAGTGCCGCTGCCGACGATCGCCATGCGGACTTCACCGACGAACATGGGCCTCGCGCTGCTGGCGAATCTCGCCGCCCTGGACTTCGGATACATCCCGATGGACCGGATGATCCGCCGGACGCACGATGCGCTGGCCACCATGCGGGACCTCCAGCGCTATCGCGGGCATTTCTACAATTGGTATGACACCCGCACGCTCGAGGCACTCCCTCCGCTTTACATCTCCAGTGTGGACAGCGGCAATCTCGCGGGGCACCTGCTCACCCTCGCCGCGGGACTCAGGGAGCAGATCGACGCCCCGACTTTCATGCCACAAATCCTCGCCGGCTTGTGCGACACGGTCAGGGTTCTCCGGGAAATGGATCACGGCAATCCCGCGCTCGCCGCGATGGAGGCAGAACTGAAAAACGCAACTTCCAGCCCGCGCGCGGCGCTGGTGTTGTTAGATCGCCTGACTGAACGGGCATCGGAGCTCGGCGCCCGATCCGCAGATGGAGAGGAGTTCAATGCCTGGCTTCGAATCCTCAAAGAGTCATGCGGGGAGCAGTTGCGGGATTTGCGGCTGCTTTCCCCATGGCTGGCCATGCCATGCCCCGCCTTGCCATTGATTCGGGAACAACTCGCAGGATTGGAACAGCCATGCTCATTGCGGCAGATCTCGATGCTGGCGGAAACAGGCGGCCCCCTGATCGAAGAGGCGTTGCGCGGGCTCGCGAAGACAAGTCCGGAAACAGAACGACTGCTGGCCCTCGCCCGCTGCCTTGGCGAAGCCAGCGGGCGCGCGGGCATGCGAATACTCGAATTGGAAAAACTCGCCCGGCAGAGCGATGAACTGGCCGCAATGGATTTCGAATTTCTCTACAATCCCGCGACGGATCTGTTTTCCATCGGTTTCAACGTCCTGGAAAGCCGCTGCGACGCCAGCCATTATGATCTGCTGGCATCCGAGGCGCGATTGTGCAGTTATGTGGCGATCGCATTGGGACAGGTTCCCCAGGACCACTGGTTTTCACTGGGCCGCCAGCTCATCGGACCCGGCGGCGATCCGCTGCTCGTCTCTTGGAGCGGATCGATGTTTGAATACCTGATGCCCTTGCTCGTCATGCCCAACTTCGAGAATACCCTGCTCGATCACACCTACAGGTCGGCTGTCAAACAACAGATCGAATATGGAAAGTCGCGCGCGGTGCCATGGGGAATCTCCGAGTCCGGGTTCAACCGCACGGACACACTTCTCAACTATCAGTATCACGCCTTCGGAGTGCCGGGTCTGGGCCTGAAACGCGGGCTCGCGGAGGATCTGGTGATCGCTCCCTACGCGTCCGCCATGGCGCTGATGGTGGCGCCACTCAAAGCCTGCGACAACCTCCGGTTGCTGGCATCCGAAGGACGCTCCGGTGCTTATGGTTTCTACGAAGCTGTGGATTACACACCGACAAGAATGCCGTCTGATGAATCCAGCGTCACCATCCGGTCTTTCATGGCACATCATCAGGGAATGAGCTTGCTCGCCATCGACAACCTGTTGTGCGAATACCCGATGCAGCGGCGCTTCATGGCCTGCCCGATGCTCAGGGCCGCGGATCTGTTGTTGTATGAAAGGGTGCCCAAGGCCACTGCCCGCGTGTTGAGGGACCATCCGGCGCATGAAACATCGCGCGTGGCGATGGATGAACCGGAGAAGGTGATGCGCATCTTCACAAACCCGACACGTCAGGCTCCGGATGCGCACCTTTTGTCAAACGGCCGTTATCATGTCGCCATCACCAGTGCGGGCGGCGGCTACAGCCGCTGGCACGACATGGCCGTCACCCGCTGGCGGGAGGACGCCACCTGCGATTGCTGGGGGACTTTTGTTTACATCCGCGACCTGGCAACCGGGGATTTCTGGTCCACCGCCTATCAACCCACCTTGCGTGCGACGCAAGGTTACGAAGCGATCTTCACGCAGTCACGCGCGGAGTTCCGGCACGGCCACGCGGACCTCGACATCCATACGGAAATCAGTGTCTCACCAGAGGACGACGTGGAACTGAGACGCATCACCATCAACAACCGTTCGGCGGTGATGCGCGAAATCGAGCTGACCAGTTATGCGGAAGTGGTTCTGACAAGCCACGCCGCGGACGAAGCGCATCCCGCATTCAGCAATCTCTTTGTTGAAACGGAATTCCTCCCGGCAGCGTCCGCCATTCTCTGTTCCCGGCGGTCCCGTTCCCAAAACGAGTCCGCCCCGTGGTTGCTGCACCTGATGGTCAGCCAGGATGGAATGGCGGGTGAGGCATCGTGTGAAACCGATCGTTCCGCATTTATCGGACGTGGTGGCGGTCTGTCTGATCCCGCCGCGATGCGAAACAACGCGCCGCTGCCCAACACGGTTGGCTCCGTGCTCGATCCGATCGTCTCGCTGCGGCGAACCGTCAGTTTGCCACCGCATGGCACCGCCGTCATCAACCTGGTCCTCGGAGTGGCCGAAACCCGTGAAACCGCCGTGGCACACGTGGAGAAGTATCAAAGCCTGCAGATGGCGGAACGCGCCTTCGAACTGGCATGGACCCACAATCAGGTGACCTTGTATCATTTGAACATCACCGAATCCGAAGCTCAACTTTACGGACGCATGGCTGGCGCGCTGATCTATGCCGTGCCTGCCCGCCGCGCCAGTCCCGGCGTGCTGCTGGCCAATCGTCGCGGCAAAAACGGACTCTGGAGTTATGGCATCTCCGGCGATATCCCGATGATCCTCGTCCGTATCAGCGATGTGGAGAAAATCGGGATCATTCGCCAACTGATCCGGGCACATTCATACTGGCGGATGAAGGGCCTGCCGGTCGATCTGGTCATCCTGCATGAAGACGTATCGATCTACCGCCAATCCCTTGAGAACCGGATCTCCGGCTTGATTTCATCGGGCATCGAGGCGCAAATGTTGGAGAAACCCGGCGGCATCTTCCTCCGCAGCCTCGACCAGATACCCAACGAGGACCTTGTTCTGCTTCAGGCTGCCGCGCGGATCGTGCTCGAAGACGAAAAGGGAACGCTGGTGGAACAACTGGAATATCATGGCGTGTTTGAACCGGTCATTCCGGCGTTCACGCCCACCCGGCTCGAACCGGAAGGAGTGCCCGCCCCCCTGCCAGAGCGTGATTTGATCTTTTTCAACGGCATCGGCGGCTTCACCCGCGATGGCCACGAATATGTCATTACCCTTCAACCCGGCCAAATGACTCCGGCTCCATGGGTCAACGTGATTGCCAATCCGCATTTCGGCACGGTGGTTTCGGAAAGCGGCTCCGCCTACACCTGGGCCGAGAACTCGCATGAATTCCGCCTCACTCCATGGAACAACGATCCGGTCCGCGATGCCACGGGCGAGGCCCTCTACATCCGCGACGAGCAGAGCGGCCGGTTTTGGTCGCCCACGCCCTTGCCCGCGCGAGGCAAGACTCCATACGTCACCCGTCACGGGTTCGGCTATACCGTCTTCGAGCATGCCGAGAACGGCATCGTTTCGGAGTTATGGGTTTATGTGGCGATGGACGCCTCGGTGAAGTTCACGGTCCTGAAACTGCGCAACGTCTCGGGCCGGCCGCGCCGTCTTTCGATTACTGGATTCTGTGAATGGGTGCTGGGCGACTTGAGGCACAAAAGCCTGCTCCATGTGCGGACCGAGGTGGACCTCAGGACCGGCGCGTTGCTCGCGCGGAATTTTGACAACACCGAATTCCCCGACCGCACCGTGTTCCTCGATGTGAACGATGCCACCCGCACGGTCACCGGAGACCGCAGGGAGTTCATCGGCAGGAACGGCAGCCTGTCCCGTCCGGCGGCGCTGAAGCGCGTGCGCCTCTCCGGCAGGGTGGGCGCGGGACTGGATCCTTGCGGCGCGATGCAGGTCGCCTTCGATCTGCCGGACGGGCAGGAACGGGAAACGATCTTCCGCCTCGGAGTGGGGCGCGGTCCGCAGGACGTGCAGAACCTGATCCACCGGTTCCGGCGCGCGGATGCGGCGCGAAATGCTCTCGAGGGAGTTTGGTCTTATTGGAACCGGACGCTCGGCGCGGTGAATGTGGACACGCCCGATCCCGCCGTGAACGTGATGGCGAACGGCTGGCTGGTCTATCAGACATTAAGCAGCCGGCTGTGGGGCCGGACGGGTTTCTATCAATCCGGTGGTGCCTATGGTTTCCGCGACCAGTTGCAGGACTCGATGGCGCTGGTGCATGCCGAGCCCGGCCTCACCCGCGAACACCTGTTGCGCGCGGGCGCACGGCAGTTCAGGGAGGGTGACGTGCAGCATTGGTGGCACCCTCCGTCGGGACGTGGCGTGCGCACGCATTTTTCCGATGATTATCTGTGGCTGCCCTACGTGACCTGCCGTTATGTCGCGTCCGTCGCGGATACCGGTGTGCTTGATGAAATGGTTCCCTTTCTCGAAGCACGGGCGGTCAAACCCGATGAGGAGGCCTACTACGATCTTCCCAACCGCGCCGAGGAGGTGGCAACGCTCTATCAACATTGTGTGCGCTCCATCGAATACGGACTCAAGTTCGGCGAGCACGGCCTGCCCCTGATGGGCTGCGGCGATTGGAACGACGGCATGAACCTGGTGGGTAGGGATGGACGCGGCGAAAGCGTCTGGCTGGCGTTCTTCCTCCATGATGTGCTCACCCGCTTCGCCCCGCTGGCCAGGGCGCGGCAGGATCATGATTTCGCCGAACGATGTCTGTCGCACGCGCGCGATTTGCAGCGCAATATCGAAAAGAACGCCTGGGACGGCGAGTGGTATCGCCGCGCCTATTTCGACAACGGAGAAGCGCTCGGCTCCCGCATGAACCAGGAGTGTCAGATTGATTCGCTGCCCCAAAGCTGGGCTGTCATCAGTGGTGCGGGCGATCCATCACGCTCCCGCCAGGCGATGGAATCCGTTGACCGGCGGCTGGTCCGCCGCGATGCCGGCTTGATTCAACTGTTCGATCCGCCGTTTGACAAATCCCCGCTCAATCCGGGATACATCAAGGCCTACATTCCCGGAGTGCGCGAGAACGGAGGCCAATACACCCACGGCGCGATTTGGACCGCGATGGCCTTCGCCAAGATGGGGGAAAACCAACGCGCGTGGGAACTTTTCTCGTTGCTCAACCCCGTCCACCACGGTGGTTCCCCCGAACAAATCGCCACCTACAAAGTGGAGCCCTACGTCGTTGCGGCGGATGTCTATGCGGTCGCGCCGCACACCGGACGTGGCGGCTGGACCTGGTATACCGGCTCCGCCAGCTGGATGTACCGCCTGCTGGTCGAAACCTTGCTGGGCGTGAACCTTGAAGGCGATCAATTACGGCTCGAACCCCGGCTTCCCGAATCCTGGGAGAGCTACAAAATCCACTACCGCTACCGGCAGACGGTTTATCACATCACCATCTCGCGTCTTATCGACGCTTCGTTGGAAACCAGCCAACTCACTCTCGACGGGCGGGAGATAATAGGAACCACTCTTCCACTCCGGGACGATCAGATTGAGCATCACGCGGAACTGAAAGTAAGCACCGGAGCCGGTGGGAGTAGGGTTTAACCCCATGGATCAAGCGCCGGAGTCATGGCAGCATGGATTATGCATCGTCCCCGCTCCATTTCCGCAGCTCGGCGCTTGTGGATCGCCGGCCTGCTGCTGTTGGGGAGCCGCCTGCTGGCCATGGTCGCCGTCGGACTGCTGCTGGTCTCGCTGCCCGCCAACAATCGCCACCTGATGATTGTCGGAGCGGGTTTCCTGATCATCAGTTTCATGTTGATCGTTGCCCAATGGATATCGGCCTCCCACGCCGGATGTCCGTTGTGCAGAACTCCGGTCCTCGCGCCCATGAGATGCATGAAACACCGACGCGCCAGAACCTTGCTGGGAAGTTACCGGTTGCGGGTGGCTCTCGCAATCCTGTTCACGGAGCAGTTCCGTTGCCCATACTGCAATGAACCCACTGCAATGGATTTTGGGGAAAAGCTCAGCGGTTCGCGCCCCCGGGGATGACGGGTTATTGAAATCTCAAGGTGGTAGTGTCCCGGTTTTTCGTGAATGTCCGAAAGTTGGCTTTGAGTTAAGCTACGGCCGGAGTTGTTAGTTGTTGGTTCTGGTTTGTTTTCAGGGAGAGTTTCTGACGGGCGATTCTGCGACGTTCGCGGGCGTCTTCGAGCTT
>JBGSUP010000496.1:0-6015 GCA_041753485.1 Akkermansiaceae bacterium | reverse complement strand
GCCTCCACCGGCTGCGGCCGCCGGTCATGCTCGAATGCCTGCCACGCAGCCCGCTGAACAAACTCCGACGCCGGGAAATCGCCAGCGCAATCGCGGGATGAGCCCGTTGGGCAGTGACGATTCCGGTGGACGATCCGGCCGGTTCGGACGATCTTCCGCCGCCGTGAGGAGATTTTTGGCAGAATTGGCGGTCTTTTCTTTGGGACTTTCATGTCTGGAGACGCCCGCTCTGGGCGCTGGCGAGGTCTTCGCGGGGCCGTTGCGCGCGAGTCCCGTAAATCCGCGCTATTTCACCAATGATACCGGCAGGGCGATTTATCTGACCGGTTCCCACACATGGACCAATTTCAAGGACTCTGGCGTGACCGATCCACCGTCGGCTTTTAACTACCCGGCCTACCTCGATTTTCTCGTCGGAAACCACCACAACTTCATCCGCCTGTGGACGTTGGACATTCCGAAGAACAACTGTGGCGGCGGGTCGGTGGAATATGCCACACCTTTTCCATGGCCCCGCAACGGCCCCGGTCTGGCCAATGATGGCAAGCCCAAGTTCGATCTCTCCGGCTTCGAGGAATCCTATTTCGAGCGGCTGAGGTCCCGCGTCATCCTGGCCCGCGACCGCGGAATTTACGTCGGAATCATGCTCAACGACGGCTACAGCCTGCAGTTCTGCCGCACTCCCAATGATGGTTATCCTTTCGATGGAGCCAACAACATCAACGGCGTTTCCGTCGGCACATCGGCGTTTACGCTCAACACCCCTGCGGCGCTGGCGGTCCAGAAGGCCTATGCCCGCAAGCTGGTGGACACAGTCAACGACCTCGACAACGTGCTTTACGAAATCGCCAACGAGGCAGGCGGCGGAAGCACCGCGTGGCAGTATGAAATGATCAACACGATCAACCAGTATCAGGCAACGCTGCCCAAACAACACCCGGTCGGCATGACCTACCAGTGGCAGGGCGGCGACAATCCGACGCTCTTCAACAGTCCGGCCGATTGGATCTCGCCCGGTGGGGTGGATCCCTACGGCACCAATCCTCCCGCCGCCACCGGCCAGAAGGTGATCATTTCGGATTCCGATCATATCTACGGGCTTGGTCCCGGCGGCGACTACGCCTGGGTCTGGCGCAGTTTTACGCGCGGACTCAATCCGATCTACATGGATCCGCTCAATAGCGAGGCGATTCACCAGAGCCCGCGGCGTGCGATGGGCCACACTCTCGACTACGCGCGCCGCCTGGATCTGGTGCATGTCACTCCGCGCGGCGATCTGGCCTCGACCTCGTATTGTCTGGCCAATCCCGGTTCGGAGTATCTGGCGTATCAGCCGGATGGAGGCTCCTTCACAATCAATCTCGGCGGGGTTGCGGGCACCTTCATGGTCGAGTGGTTCCGGCCGCTGGACGGGATTGCCTCACTCGCTGCCAACGTCAGCGGCGGAGGCACCCGGGATTTCACCCCACCCTTCAGTGGTTCTGCCGTGCTCTACTTGCGCAGCACGGCGCTGCCGCAGGAGCCCTCCATCAAGGTGGCCATTCTCGCTCCGCAGAGCGGCGCGGTTGTTCCGGTGGAAAACAACGGCGTGGTCATCAACACGGCGGCCTCCGACCGTTATGGGCAGATCACCAAGGTCGAGATCCATGCCGGCGGAAACCTCCTTGGAACCTTGAACAGCGCACCCTACAGCCTAACCTGGAACGATGTTCCCTCTGGCCCCCACATCCTCACCGCCCAAGCCACCAACCAGGACGGCACCATGCTTGTCTCGGAGCCGGTGGAGATCCTGGTGCTGTCCCTGCCCACCATCCACATGTTCACGGTGCAGGACGGGATCGCGAATTTCCTGCTGCTGGGGGATCCCGGTGCCAGATACCGGATCGACTGGAGCGAGGACCTGAAAGATTGGGGGACCTTGAAGGAGGTTGTCTTGTCCGGCACCATCCCCGGCATTCCCGGTGCTTCCGCCGTCGTTCTGGATGCGGGCAGCATCAATCAGCCGCGCCGCTTTTACCGGGCAAGCCAGGTTCCTTGATTCGCCCCGGAGGCCCGCCCGGGACCTCGCCGCGGGGTGGCCGGAAAATTCCTGATTTCGGGGTTGTCATCCCGAAGGGTTTGGAGATAGTCAGGGTACCTTGATTAAGTTCATTCAGGTTTCGCCGCCACGATTTGGCACTGCGCATGCTGGTGGCGGGCCAGCGACCCGCATCCCCTTGCCCCGCCATTCCACCCCGTTTACCCTACTGAACCCATGATTCATCGGACTGACGATACTCAGAGCGCCTTGTTTGAGGAACCCGCCCGTGAGACCAGTATTTCCAAGCGGCGCCGTCCGTCGGTTGAGACGCCGCAGCCAGCGGATTACGGGCTGACCGCCCCGTCCCAGTTGGTGAAGAACTACGTGCTGGACACCAACGTGCTGCTGCATGACCCGGCGTCGCTCGAGCGCTTCAAGGAAAACCACCTGTGCATCCCGGTGGATGTGCTGGCGGAGTTGGACCGGTTCAAGTCCGAGCAAAACGAGCGTGGCGCGAACGCCCGGCGGGTGCACCGCCGCCTGACGGAGATGTTTTCCAGTTCGGAAGCCGTCACCCGCGGGGTGGCCACGCCCTTCGGCGGCACCGTGCGGCTGGTGATTTACGATCCGGCCAGCGCCGTGAAGAACCCGGAGATGCTGAACCGTTTTCACCGGATTTTTCCGGACCGGGAACGTGTGGATCACCGGATTCTCGCGGCTTGCCTGCTGCTCATGCAGCACAACACCGCGCCCGTGGTGCTTGTCACCAAGGACATCAACATGCAGCTCAAGGCCCGCGCCGTGGGCATCGAGTGCCAGGATTACCTCAACGACAAGGTCGATGCCCGCGAGGTCTCGAACTACGAGGTGCGTCGTATCGAGGTGGATCTGAGCGAACTCCAGCGCTTTGCCAGCAGCGGCGAGGTCGCGCTCTCCGATGACCGGAGCGAAGGCGTGACAATCAATGAGTATGTGCTGTTAGGTGCCGGTGAGAAACAAACCATCCCCGCACGGCTCGCGCCGGACGGAAGATTCGTGCGGCTGAATTTTCCCGAAGTCCTCAAGATTCCCGACGGCCAGTCGCTCAAGCCGCTCAACCTCGGCCAGCGCTGTCTGATCGATGCGCTGCTCAATCCGGAAATCTCGCTGGTCACCTGCTATGGACACGCAGGCACCGGCAAGACGCTTGTCGCAGTGGCCGCCGGCCTGCATGAGATGTTCAACCGCCGCTACACCGGCATCACCGTCAGCCGCCCGGTCGTCGCCATGGGCGAGCAACTCGGTTTCCTGCCAGGATCACTCGATGAGAAAATGCGGCCCTGGCTGCAGCCGATTCACGATGCGCTCGACCTGCTGATGCGCCCGAGCACGCCGCTTGGCCCGCGCCGCAAGCAGCAGAAGACCGGCATCAATGCCACGTCGGCCGCGGTGAAAAAACCTTACGAGACGCTCATGGAGCAGGGGATTCTGGAGATCGAGGCGCTCTGCTACATCCGCGGCCGCTCGATCCCGAACCGCTTCTTCATCCTCGACGAAGCCCAGCAACTCACGCCGCAGGAGGCGAAAACCATCGTCACCCGCATGTCGCGGGATTCCAAGCTAGTGATGGTCGGCGATCCCGCGCAGATCGACAATCCTTATGTGGACAGCCGCAGCAACGGGCTGGTTTACACCCAGAACCGCTTGAAAGGCCAGCCGTTCACCGCACACATCGCACTCAACCGCGGCGAACGCTCGGAACTCGCCGAAGCGGGCGCGAGGCTGATGTGAGATTTCCATCTTCCGGAAGGTGCGGTTGTGAAAAAAACGGCATCGACAAGATGATATATCTTTTCCGGGACATGGACTGGATGAACCTTGACGCAAGAATCAAGTTTCTTACCGGGGTTGAATTCAATGCGGCGGCGAATGCCCGCAAAAAGGATAATTCAGCCTGAGGTATTTCTCTTACGATACCGTCACACGATTCCCCGTGACGGTTCAAAGCGGCAAGGCAGCGTGGCGGCGCTCGTGGAGGCACGCGTGTGTTTCCCGGGTTTTGAAAACCAACCACTACCCCTACCCCTATAATACCATGAATGGATGTCATATCTCCTCCCGGCACTCGGTCCGTGCCATGATTTGCGGCCTTGCCGTGTCGCTTCCCGCCATCGTTACAGCCCAATCCGGCTGCTACACCAGTGTGAAGCCATACGCAGTGGCCGTCTCCCCGGATTACGCCGTGCAACCGCTGATCTCGGTTGGCGAGCGCGTGCCTAATACTTCCGACGCCTCCAAGGAGTTCCAAATGATCGGGATTCCAGACGGCCTTGGCGCCACCAAAGGCAAGGGAAACACCACCTTGCTCTATATGAACCATGAGCTGACGTGGGACACGCTTTCCGAGCCGAATGTCGGCGGTCCGCTGAACCGCGGCGCATTCGTTTCGCGCTGGGTGCTCGACAAAGATGGATGCGTGGTATCCGGCGAGCGTGCCTATGACACCGTTTATGATGCGGAGAACAATCAAGTGCTCCCGGCGGCGCAAGCGGACAATGCAACGCGCGCATTCGGGCGTTTCTGCTCTGGCTCGCTCTCATTCCGCGAGGCAGGCTTCGACCGTCCGATTTATCTCACCGGTGAGGAGTCCGACAGAGATCCCCGCTTCGGCGGCACCAACGCGGTGTTTGATGGGAAAGGCGGCCTTGCCGTCGCCATCTTCGACAATCAATGCCACACCTTGGTGAAAATGGGTCGCTTCCCTTGGGAGAATGCACTCGTCCGCCCCGATGCCGGTGAATACACCGTAGTCATGGGCATGGAAGACGGTCCCGCGACGCTGGACAACCAGCTTTACATGTATGTCGGCAAGAAAAGCCGCAGCAAGGGAGCCAGCGTGCTCAGCCGCAACGGCCTCGACACCGGCAAGCTCTACACCTTCGTCTGCGACACCCCCGGTCAGACGGGCGAGGACACCTTCACCAGCGGCTCGATCACCGGTCACTGGGTAGAACTGCCGGACCAGACCCACATCGACGAAGCCGAACTCGAAGCGCAGACGGATCAGGCTGGTGCATTCACCTTCGTCCGCATCGAGGACGGAGCCTGGAGCAAGACCGACAAAAACACCTTCTACTTCAACACGACGGGTAGCGGTCCCGCGACCGCAGGGAATGTCCTCGGCCGGGCCTATCAGGTGAAGTTCGACAAGAAGAACATCCTCGGCACGACCAAGATCGAAGTTCTCTACAATGGGGACACGATCGCCGCTGCCAACGGGGACATCGGCTTCGCACCCGACAACATGGACGCCAGCAGAGACTTCCTGATGATCCAGGAGGATGGAACCACCCAGAGCCGCCTGGAATACGCCTCCCGTGCCCGTGAAGGCAGCATCTGGCGTCATTCGATCCGTGATGGTTTCGCCGCCAAGCGTGTGGTTGAACTCAATCCGCCCGGAACCGTTTCTGCCGCTCTCAATACCCCGCCACCTGCCATCAGCGCCGGAGTGTGGGAAACCAGCGGCATCATCGACGCGTCGAATTTCTTCGGCAATGATTCCTGGCTGTTCGCAGTCCAGGCTCACAAACCGTCGATCGCTCCGGTGCCGAACAGCGTCGAGGACGGCCAGCTGCTCATCATGCGCCCCACTTGCAAGCCTGACTCTGAAAAAGGCTGCGACGACCGTGACGACGATTGATCCCCCCGGGAAGTGAATAAAAAAGTGGCGGATCTCCCTCACGGGGGGTCCGCCAAATTTTTTATGGGCGCAACCCGTGGATTCAAGCCTCCGCCAGCAGCGCCTCGTCCCAGTCCTTCCAGACGGGATCGAGCTGTTTTGAGCGGAGCATGGCGGCGATTTCCGCAGCGCTGCGGGTATCGTGGATCTGGAACTGCTCGGTGGCTTTTTCACAACCGGATTTCCGCGCCAGCTCGACGCGGCGGCCTTTGACCGTTAGATGCAGGTCCTCCACTCCGGCTCCGGTGTAGCCGCCGGGCTCGGTGCGCGCCCCGGC